>RDXH01000100.1 GCA_004292745.1 Oscillatoriales cyanobacterium
TTCCTACTTCTGTTCAGTTTAAGCGGGGTGATAAAGTTTTCGATCCTGTTCCAAATAATGTGGAATTGAATGTGCCCTATTTTTCGCAGCGTGACAATCCCCGTTTTGATTGGTCTACTTGCAATGTAACTGCGATCGCAATGGTATTTTATTACTATGGTGTTCGTTCTAAGTGGGGCGGACAGTTGGAGGATGAATTATTACAGTGGTGTTTTGACTATGCGGGTCAGGGTTCACAAACGGATCATAATGTACTTACGGCGCTGATTAAGGCTTACGGGTTCAAGACCAGTTTTAGCACGACTCGGAAATGGGCTGATGTGCGATCGGAATTATTGAATAGGCGGCCAATAGTTTTAGCCGGAGATTTTACGGCGGCTGGTCATATTATCACCTTAATTGGCTACAATTCCCAGGGTTATATCGCGCAAGATCCTTGGGGAGATGCACTCACTGGTTACAGGGATACTGAGGGTAGAAAGTTGATGTATCCCTACAATTATATCAATCAAGTTGCGGGGCCGGATGGCAATGTTTGGGCACATTTTATCTCGCGCTAATTTACCATAGTCCATGACGCATTGACAACATAACTATGTCATTCTAAATACAGCGAAGAATCTCCAAGCTTTGCAACACCTTTACAATGCGTAATATCAATTCCGGTTGGAACAATACCATGCAACCGGAAACGATATATAGGAGTTATTAAGCATTGTGGGGTATCCCCTATGCCCTATGCCCTATGCCCTATGCCCTATGCCCTATGCCCTATGCCCTATGCCCTATGCCCTATGCCCTATGCCCTATGCCCTATGCCCTATGCAGGGAATTCATGTCGAATATCACCGTCAGTCACCAAACGAATCTCCCGAACACTGTTTCCAACAGCACAGCATTGGGCTGATACTCAATTCAGTAACAGTAACAGGAATACTGAACGGCAAACACTACGGTAGCGAACCGTGGCAAAGCGGACAGATATTCATCGGTGCTGCTGGTACTGATTTCGAGTCAGGTGTAGTCGAAGCACCTGAATTTATGGCGATCGCCCTTGAACCAACCGACTTTGACAATACAGTGGGCGAATCAACCAATTCAAACCTCATTGAAATTATACCGCAATGGCAAATCTGCGATCCTTTAATTTTCGGCATAGCCTGGGCCCTCAAAACCGAACTCGAATCCGGTGGATTAAATGCTACTCTCTATGTCGATACACTGAAAAATGCGCTTTCAATGCACATACTGCACCGCTATTGTGCACAAAAACCGCATCTGCGAGATTTTGAAGGGGGTCTTGACCCTAGCAAATTACAGATAGTTATTAACTACATAAATGACCACCTAAACCGAGATTTGCACATAGCTGAACTGGCTAACTTAGTGCAGATGAGTCCTTATTATTTCAGTCGTTTGTTCAAACAATCAACTGGAGTCACGCCCCATCAATACGTCACCCAGTGCCGAATAGAAAAAGCCAAACAATTGTTGAAAAAGCCAGATTTATCAATAACCTATATCTCGGAGCAAGTCGGGTTTCACGACCAAAGTCACTTTAGCAAGACTTTCTGCAAAATCGTCGGTGTGACTCCTAAGAAATATCGCGATTCACTTTAATAAAGGTAACACCCGTAGTCTGGTGGTTCGGCAGTCCGGCAGTCCGGCAGGGGTTTAAACCCCTGCCTCAAAGCTGAAGTCGGTTGAAACCGACTGGTAAATCCAATTAAATTACAATCAATCCCAGTCCTCTTTGAGAGGACTTGCGCTATGAGACAGGGGTTTTTAACCCCTGGCGGACTCTCGGACTTACCCAAAATCTTTCGCATTCAAAGTCTTTGCATTCATCCACAAGCCCGCCGGGGAATCAATTCCCCGTCGAGAGAGCGAAAGTCAGTTGAAACTGACTGAAAAATCCAATTAAATTATCCAACGAGCTATCGATATGGTAAAATAACATGGCTAGAAAATCGCAAAATAATAAAAAAATTACATAAAGATTGGGAAACATATTATGGCAATGTGGCGGCTGTACTATCATTTAGTTTGGGCAACAAAAGAGAGGCAACCTCTGATACATCCACAAAGAGAAACAGAACTTTACAATTATATTATCGGCAAAGCTGATACCCTCAATTGCATCGTCCATGCTATCGGTGGCACAGAAAATCACATCCATTTAATAGTTTCCATTCCTCCCACACAATCGATCGCTGAATTTGTGAAAAATATTAAAGGTAGCAGCAGCTATTATTTCAATCAAACCTTGCAAAATCCCAATAGATTTGGCTGGCAAGAAGGATATGGAGTATTCTCTTTAGGACAAACACAACTAGAACAAGCAGTCGCTTATGTTATCAATCAAAAGCAACATCATTTGCAAAACACTGTAAATTCGCATTTAGAGCAAATCACCGATCGAGACGATCGCCCAACCCGCCGGTATCCGAAGCGGCCAAAGAATTAACAGATCGATCGAACTCTCGCATTCGCCCACAAGCCCGCCGGAGTTTGCGGATTCACCCACAAGCCCGCCGGGGAATCAATTCCCCGTCTCATAGCGCAAGTCCGTTGAAACCGACTGAAAAATCCAATTAAATTATTGTCAATCCCAGTCCTCTTTGAGAGGACTTTCGCTATGAGACAGGGGTTTTTAACCCTTGGCGGACTCTCGGACTTACCCAAAATCTTTCGCATTCAAAAGTCTTCGCATTCACCCACAAGTCCGCCGGGGAATTAATTCCCCGTCTCATAGTCAAAGTCGGTTTCAACCGACTGAAAAATCCAATTAAATCATCATCAATCTTAGTCCTCTTTGAGAGGACTTTCGCTATGAGACAGGGGTTTTTAACCCTTGGCGGACTCTCGGACTTACCCAAAATCTTTCGCAATCCAAAGTCTTCGCATTCACCACAAGCCCGCCGGGGAATCAATTCCCCGTCGAGAGAGCGCAAGTCCGTTGAAACCGACTGACAAATCCAATTAAATCATCATCAATCCCAGTCCTCTTTCAGAGGACTTTCGCTATGAGACAGGGGTTTTTAACCCCGGTTGGACTCTCGGACTTACCCAAAATCTTTCGCATTCAAAAGTCTTCGCATTCACCCACAAGCCCGCCGGGGAATCAATTCCCCGTCGAGAGAGCGCAAGTCGGTTGAAACCGACTGACAAATCCAATTAAATCATCATCAATCTTAGTCCTCTTTGAGAGGACTTGCGCTATGAGACAGGGGTTTTCAACCCCGGTTGGACTCTGAGACAGGCACTTTAACCCCTGGCGAACCCTCAAAATGTCGCACTTACGGATCGCACCCAAAACCATTGTTACAATTGTTCACAAAAATCCGAGTAATTTCGCAAGAAAATTGTATTTTTCACAATTTTTTCGCAAGAATTTACAATACAGCAAACCCGGTACTCCCGTATAATTACTGACATAATATCAACCAGGAATACCAGCATATGAGCTCTCCAAATCAACAAACATCTTACGGTCAAATTCCCTTAAGTTTTATTGCAAATGCTGGACAAACAGACCCTAATGTGAAATTCCAGGTCAAAGGTGCCGGTCACAGTATCTATTTCACTCCCAACGAAATCACCTTTACCGCTTTCCAAAAACCAAATGAACCGGGGAACCAAGCCACAACTTCTTCAATTGTCCGCAGCAGCTTAGCCAACAGCAACCCGAATCCCACAATTTCCGGGCTGGAAAAATTGCCGGGATTTGCTAACTTTATTTTAGGCGAAGATTCCAGTCAATGGCGCACGGATGTTCCTACTTTTAACGGCGTTGTTTATCAAAACGTTTATCAAGGAATTGACCGCGTTTTCAAAGGCACAGAAGGACAACTGAAAAGCGAATTTTTGGTTGCACCTTTTGCCGATCCGAATCAAATTAAGATGAACTATAGTGGTGTTAACAACATCCGGTTGCGTGACGACGGATCACTGATATTAGAAACACCGCTAGGCGAGTTAATTGATAACGCACCGATAGTTTATCAAGACATCAACGGACAGCGGGTGAATGTTCCCGCAGCTTATAATTTATTAGGAAACAATCAAGTTAATTTTAGTTTAGGAGATTTTGACCGCACTCAACCCCTAGTTATCGACCCGGTTTTAGCTTACTCTACTTATCTAGGTGGCAGCGCCTCTGACAGCGCCAATCGCATGACTGTAGATAGCACGGGTGCGGCGTACATTATTGGAACTACTGTTAACAATTTTACGACTACTCCCGGTGCGTACCAAACTACGCCAGCAGGTCAAGCTGATTTTTTAGTTACTAAAATTAACCCTGAAGGAACTGCCTTAGTTTACTCTACTTATATCGGCGGTACAGGCAATGAATACGGTATTGGGATTGCGGTAGACGGTCAAGGCAATGCTTATTTAACCGGACAAGTCGATCCCGGTTATCCAACTACACCTGGTTCTTTTCAACCCACAGCAACTACTTACAATGCTGCGGCAACTAAACTCAATGTTGCCGGGAATTCTCTAGTTTATTCTACTTTTTTGGGCGGTAACGGGAGTGCCCTAGGCACTAGCATTGCTGTAGATAGTAACGGGAATGCTTATGTTACCGGACCGACAGGTGACAATTTTCCCATTGCCAATGCCTCTCAACCTCAAATTGGAGGTAATATTGATGCGTTTATTACTAAAGTTAATCCCACGGGCAGTGGTTTAGTTTATTCTACTTATTTCGGCGGTAGTAATCGCGATGAAGGTCAAGGCATTGCAGTAGATAGTAATGGTAATGCCTATGTTTCTGGAATTACTTATTCGACTAATTTGCCATTGACTAATCCAGTTCAGACTACAATTGGAGGTGGTCAATATGATGCTTTTATCAGTAAGTTTACTCCAAATGGTGCACGTATTTATTCGACTTATTTAGGTGGTACTGGTGATGACCAAGGTACTAGTATTGCTGCTGATAGTTCTGGAAATGCCTATATTGTGGGAACTACAAGTTCAACTAATTTTCCGATAGTTAGTCCGATTCAACTGCTTAATGCAGGTGGTGCGAATGATGCTTTTGTCAGCAAGCTGAGTGCTGCGGGTAATTCTTTGATTTATTCAACTTATTTGGGTGGTAGTGGAGATGACAAGGGCGATCGCATTATTGTTGACAGTGCAAATAATGCTTATGTGACGGGAGATACGACTTCGACTAATTTCCCGACTCAGAATGCGATTCAAAGTGTCAGTGGCGGCGGGAAAGATGCTTTTGTTACGAAAATCAATTCATCTGGTTCTGCCTTCGTTGATTCTACTTATCTCGGCGGCAGCGGCGACGACAATGGTAATGGTATTGCGGTGGATACTTCTGGTGCAGTTTATGTAGCGGGAAGTAGTGCTTCTACTAATTTCCCAACAGCGAATCCTTTGCAAGCGGCGAATGGGGGAGGTGACTTTGATGCTTTTATTACTAAAATAATTCCTGGCGGGCCGCAGGTAAAGATTGTTGAGTCGGGCGGGAGCACTAATGTAGCAGAAAGTGGGACGACTGATACTTATACAGTGGTGTTGACTAATCAGCCTACTGCAAATGTGGCGATCGCACTCAACACCGGCACTCAAATTCAATCAATTGCAGGTCTTTCTTTCACTCCAACTAACTGGTTTGTACCGCAAACGGTGATAGTCAGTGCAGTTGATGATATCGTAGATGAAACTTCGCCACACACCGGCCCGATCGCCCATACAGCCATAAGTACCGATGCTAAGTATAACGGGGCGAGTGTCAGTTTTACGGTTAATGGCACTGTCGGCAACACGGTCAATGCTAAGATTACCGATAACGACAGCGCAGGCGTCAGCATTACTCCCACTAACACGAGTGCCAGGGAAGGCGGTGCAAATGGCAGTTACAGCGTTAAATTAAATACTCAGCCTACAGCACCTGTGACGATTAATTTGGCTACAGGTACTCAGATTCAACCAATTACTGCACTTACTTTTACCCCAAATAATTGGAATGCCACTCAAACTGTTACGGTTGCTGCTGTTAACGACAATTTAGTCGAAGGAAATCATACAGGTGCGATCGCGCATTCTTCCACCAGTAGCGATGTTAATTATAATGGCATCACGATTTTGCCTGTTAATGTCGCCATTACCGATAACGACACCGCAGGCGTTAGCATTACTCCTACTAGCACCACTGCAACTGAAGGCGGTGCAAATGGAAGTTATAGCGTTAAGTTAAATACCCAACCGATCGCACCTGTTACAATTAACTTAGCTACAGACAGTCAAATTCAACCGATTACCGCACTTACTTTTACTGCGACTAATTGGAATACTCCTCAAACTGTGCAGGTGAAAGCAGTTGACGACAGTTTAGTTGAAGGAAATCATACAGGTGCGATCGCGCATACAGCCACCAGTACCGATACTAAATATAACAGCATCACAATTTCCCCTGTTAATGTTGCCATCACCGATAACGACACCGCAGGCGTTAGCATTACTCCCACTACTGCGACTGCAACGGAAGGCGGTGCAAATGGAAGTTATAGCGTTAAGTTAAATACCCAACCGATCGCACCTGTTACAATTAACTTAGCTACAGGCAGTCAAATTCAACCAATTACCGCACTTACTTTTACTGCGACTAATTGGAATGTCGCTCAAACTGTGCAGGTGAAAGCAGTTGACGACAGTTTAGTTGAAGGAAGTCATGCAGGTGCGATCGCCCATTCTTCTACCAGTAGCGATGTTAATTATAACGGCATCACAATTCCGGGTGTCAGTGTCGCCATTACTGATAACGACACGGCAGATTTCAGCGTCACACCTACAAACATAACTGCTACGGAAGGCGGTGCAACTGGCAGTTACAAAATCAAGCTAACTTCGCAACCGACTGCACCAGTTAGTATTAGTTTCAATACTGGAAATCAACTTAATCCGATCGCCACACCGATTACTTTTGACAGCACTAACTGGAATGTGGAAAAAACTGTCACTGTCAGTGCGATCGACGACAATGTAGCACAAGGAACCCACAGCGGCACGATCGCCCATACAGCTACGAGTACCGATGGAAATTATAACGCCAAAGCTATTCCCAATGTGACAGCATCGATTACTGATAACGATAGTCCCGGTGTTTCTATTGTCCAATCAGGAGGCGGCACAGATATTGCTGAAGCAGGTGCAACGGATACCTACAGTGTAGTTTTGACTAGCGTGCCTGCTGCAAATGTCACGATTAACTTTGAAACAGGAAATCAAATAAATGCGATCGCACCTCTGACTTTCACGCCCACTAATTGGAATGTTGCTCAAAATGTGACTGTTAAGGCGATCGATGACAGCATAGCGCAAGGAACCCGCAGCGGCACGATCGCTCACAAATCTGTCAGTACCGATACTAAGTATAACAACCTGACGATTTCTCCCGTGACTGCCACGATTGCTGACAACGATACGGCTGGTGTGACTGTTTCACAGCAGAACATAACAGCTACAGAAGGCGGTGCAACAGGCAGTTATACACTCAAGTTAAATTCGCAGCCAACAGCACCAGTTACTATCAGTTTTGACGGGGGGAATCAAATAAGTGCGATCGCACCTGTCACCTTCGACGCTACTAACTGGAATGTCGCGAAATCAGTCACAGTAACGGCTACAGACGATACGGTTGTGGAAGGAAATCATGCAGGGGCGATCGCGCATACAGCTACCAGTACCGATGTTAAATATAACAACTTTACAATTTCGCCTATTAATGTCGCCATTACTGATAACGACACTGCGCCAATTCCGACACCAGCGCCAACACCGACACCAGCGCCAACACCGACACCAGCGCCAACACCAGCCCCAACCCCAGCGCCAGCGCCAACCCCAGCGCCAACCCCAGCGCCAATACCAACTCCTGCGTTACCAACCCCAACACCAACAACTGCAAACCCAACAGCCACACCATCAGCGACACCGGCTGGAATTACTGTTAATCCTGCAAGTGGATTAACCACCACAGAAGCAGGTAAAACAGCAACATTTGAAGTCAAACTCAACAGTCAGCCTAATGCTGATGTCAAGATAGATTTAGCAAGTTCCAATACAGCAGAGGGAATAGTTTCCCCGGTATCTCTTACCTTCAATTCAGCTAACTGGAATTCACCGCAAACAGTAACAGTTACAGGTGTTGAAGATAATATTGTTGATGGCGATAAAACTTATACCATTGTTACTGCCCCTGCTGTTAGTACGGATAGCAAATACTCTGGGTTAAATGCACCGGATGCTGCTGTCACCAATAGCGATAATAATACTAGCAGCAGCACGTTGGCCATTGACCCTGTAACCGGTCAGGAATACAAAGAACGTGAGCTTTTAGTTAAGTTAAGTCCTCAAGCGAGCGAAGCTACAATTCAAAGCGATTTATTTGCAGCTAACGGTGCGATCGAAGTCGAAAACCTCGTACCTCCAAGTCCTCCATCAAATGCCATTAATTCTGCATTTACAAGCGGTACATTTTTCTCCCGGAGTGCATTCCAATTTGGAAACTTTACGCTTCCCAACCTAAATGTGGACTCGACACAAGAGCAATTACCACAATGGCGATTGGTGAAAATAGCAGCCAACGCAGACTTGCAACAGGTTAAAGAGAACTTGGATCGAGATCCCAGAGTAGCAGCGGTTGAACTTAATTACACAGTATCGATCGACCAGTTTTCAAATAACTTTAACTTCAGCCAGCTTTTCAACAATGTATCGATTCTGGATACGCCAAGCGATCCGCGACTTAATGAACTTTGGGGTTTGAATAATACCGCACAAACTGGTGGAAGATTCGATGCTGATATTGATGCACCAGAAGCATGGGATATTCAAAAAGGCAGCAAAAATGTGGTAGTTGCAGTAGTGGATACGGGTGTGGACTACAACCACCAAGACCTTGCTGCTAATATCTGGAGAAATACAGGAGAAATAGCAGGTGATGGCATTGACAACGACGGTAACGGCTACAAAGATGACGTGCGTGGCTACAATTTCATCAATAATAATAACAATCCCACAGATATCGACAGTCACGGAACTCATGTTGCGGGTACTATTGGGGCAGTTGGCAATAACAACATTGGCGTTGTAGGCGTGAGTCAAAATGTTAGCATCATGCCTTTAATGGTTTTTCAAAGATACCCTGATGGCAAATTGGGAGCTCCAACCGACGCCCTCGTAAAAGCTATTAATTATGCAACCCAAAAGGGTGCAAAAGTGATTAACGCTAGTTATGGGGGCTCTTCTTTCTCCCAAGCTCAAAAAGATGCGATCGCCGATGCTAATAAAAAGGGTGTTTTGTTCGTAGCAGCAGCAGGTAATGATGCTAAGAACAATGATACTGTCGCACACTACCCTTCCAATTACGATCTCCCTAATATCATTGCGGTAGCAGCTACAACTGACAGTGACCTAGTAGCTTTCTTCTCCAACTATGGAAACAATTCAGTAGATTTAGGGGCTCCAGGACAGAGTATTCTCAGTACGATTCCAGGGAATCAGTACGGTTTCAAAAGTGGAACTTCAATGGCTGCTCCCCACGTAGCGGGAGCGGCAGCCCTACTTTTAGCTCAAAACCCCAGTTTGAGTGTTACGCAGCTAAAAAATATCTTAATGAGGACTACAGATCCACTTCTTCCTCTGATTGGATTCACGGTTAGTGGAGGGCGTTTAAATATTCGCAGAGCTCTCAACCGCCCACCAGTGTTAAACTACGGCCCTACAACAACTCCGTGGCACTATAACTATCTAAATGTCAGCAACTCATCGACATTCAACTACACTTTTCCTTGGAACACTTTTACCGATCCCGATCCGGGAGATACCCTCACCTACTCAGCAACCCTCAACAACAGTCAACCCTTACCTTCTTGGTTGAGATTCAACCCCACTACTCGCACCTTTAATGGCACAACTCCAGGGCTGCAAAATTTGGCAATTAAATTAACAGCAACGGATACGGCAGGTGGCAGCGCGAGCGATGTGATTAACCTGACACTTAGCAGCCGAGGTGTGGTGATTGATGGATACATTGCGGGTGCGACTTTGTTCTTCGATGCCAACAAAAACGGTGTCCTCGATGCCGGGGAACCATCCACTACTACTGACTCTAACGGTGAATATAATCTCGATATTCCTTTCGAGATTTTCGACAAAAATCAGAATGGAGAAATCGACACCTCAGAAGGCAATTTAGTTGCCACTGGAGGCACTGACACCGCCACGGGATTACCCTTAGAAACACCAGTCACAGCACCTGCTGATGCCAGTGTTGTCACCCTCTTAACCAGTTTAGTTACAGATTTAATCGATCGAGGAATTGCACCCGCAACAGCGATAGAGGCTACTACCAAGGATCGACCGGGCGGCGTCGCAACTTTATCCGCAATGGTGAAAGTCCAAAATGTCATCACTCAAACTGCGGCTTTAATTGATGGTGCTTCTAGTGCAGCTAGTAAGGATATTGTTAAGGCTGCGGTCAGTGCAATTAGCGATCGAATTCAATCCGGTACATTTTTAAATCTCAGCTCTTCAGCGGCTTTAGAACCAATAATTCAGCAAGCAGCCGCGAAAATCCAACAGATTGACCCCAGTTTTAACGGCCAACAATTTGCCCAAATTACCTCGCAAGCTGCGACAGTAATGACCGCAGCAAATCAGCGCATTGATACTTCAGTCTCTAACCTAACAGCAACATCAATTCCCGAAGCAGTTGCCCGCGCGCAACAAGTAGCGTTGGGTGCAACTACTCAAGACTTCAAAGCAGTTGGCGCGGGAAATAAGACAATTTCTCAGGTAGTTGCTGACAACACCGGTGCTGCTTTAGATTCAAGAATTCAAGCTGTAATATTGCCTGTTGGGATTGCCACTCCTGTTATCACAGGTGATGCTGATTTGGGCAGCAATTCCCCCGATCGCATTACCGGCACAGATGGCGACGATATCCTGACTGGCGACAGCGCGAATAATGTGTTGATGGGAATGAAGGGCAATGATTCTCTGGATGGTGGCGCGGGGAATGATAGTCTTTTCGGTGGCAAAGATAGCGATATTTTGCTAGGCGGTAACGGTGATGATGCGTTGTTTGGCGGCCGCGGTGCTGACAGTTTGAATGGTGGCGATGGCAATGATATTCTGCTGGGAGGTAAGGGTGATGATGCCTTGTTTGGCGGTTTGGGCAGTGATAGTTTAACAGGAGGTAATGGCAATGATAATTTCTTGCTTTCCACCAATTCCGGTATTGATACTATTACTGACTTTGAAGTTGGTAAAGACTTGTTAGTTTTGGGTAGCGGGCTGACTTTCTCCCAACTTTCAATTACTCAAGAAAATAGTTCAACATTAATCCGCTTGTCAGCAACTGGTGAAATTTTAGCATCTTTGAATGGGGTGACGGCAAGTGCGATCGGTGTCGCAACCTTTGGCTCAATCTAATGTCTGGTAAGCTGTTGCACCAGTAAAATCTCTGAAACCACACTAACTATGACACAGTTAACATCTAACTTTGAATGGCTCAAACAATTCGGCACACCCGGTGGGGATAACCTCCGAGACACAGCATTTGACAGTGCAGGCAATCTCTATCCGATCGGAGAGGCCGACAGCATTTTAGGTGGGACAAATCCAAGTAGCAATAGCTGGATAACCAAATATGATACCGGTGGCGATCGGTTGTGGTCGGTCAAGCAATTAACGAATCGATCTTCGAGCAAAGTGACAGTAGATAGTGCAGGCAATGTCTACGTCGCAGGAACAACCAATACTACCAAGCTTTTTGAGCAAAAGGACGCTTGGGTAGCTAAGTATGACAGCACCGGCAACCAGTTGTGGCTCGAGGAGTTCAACTTTACAGAATATGATGAGTATCCATCCGGCATAGCAGTGGATGATGCTGGCAATGTCTACCTGACGGGAACAGAATTTTCACCTAGTGCACCTAGAATCCCAGGCCTCAGCAGGACTTGGATAGCTAAGTATGACGGCAGTGGCAACCAGTTGTGGTTGAAGAAAGTCGAGTCTGGCAGCGACGACAAATTCCCCATTGGCATAGCAGGAACATACCCGCTGGCAATGTCTATTTGATTGGAGACACTAACGGCGCTTTGGGAGGTCCCAATGCCGGCAGTCAAGATATTTGGCTTGCTAAACCCAGCACGAGTACAGAGGAAGTTACGCCGACACCAATTATCGGTACTGATGGTGACGATTTCCTGGCAGGAAATCGCAGCAACGATACCATCAGCGGTAAACAGGGAAATGATACCATCATCGGCTTTGATGGCAGCGATCGGATGTACGGCGATTTAGGAAATGATTTCCTCGATGGTAGCCAAAAGGATGACAGTCTCTATGGTGGCAAGGGTAATGATACTTTGCTTGGAGGTAATGGTGATGATGTTTTGATGGGCGATCGGGGTTCTGACATTTTGAACGGCGGCGATGGCAATGATATTCTGCTGGGAGGTAAGGGTGATGATTTGCTCACAGGGGGTTTGGGAAATGATAGTTTGACGGGTGGTGCTGGCAATGATAAATTCTTGCTTTCCACCAATTCCGGTACTGATACGATTACTGACTTTGAAGTTGGTAAAGACTTGTTAGTTTTGGGTAATGGGCTGGCTTTCTCGCAATTGTCAATTACTCAAGAAAATAGTTCAACATTAATCCGCTTGTCAGCAACTGGAGAGATTCTAGCCTCTCTGATATCGTTTCCGGCTGCATCGTCAGGTGATTTAACCGGACCTAGAACACTCTTGACACAGAGTCCGAGAATAGAGATCTGAATCATTCAGATGCTACCGTTAATGCTGCGGATTTCAATCTAGGTTAGAGCATTATGTTAGAACCCCGACTTATTCAACAAGTCGGGGTTCTAGCTTCTAATTGCAGCTAATCTAGCGCTTCAATTTGCGTTTGGCTGCTAGAATCCCCAATCCTGCTAAAGTACCGAACATAGTAGAAGGTTCTGGTACGGGTTCAGAAGCTTCTTTGGTAAAAGAGCTTTTAATGGCGATCGCATCATTAGCACATTCCGCAAACAAATTAGCAATATAACTCCCAGAAGGCATGGAGGATTTATTAAAACTAAATCCAATAGTTTGAGAACCTTGGGCATTAAACTGAGCAAAATTCAAACCCAGGACACTCAAAGTTTCTGGGGTGAGAAAATTTATTTCTCCGACTTTTGTACCCGAATCAATTGAGTTCATAACTGTCCAGTTACCTGTTTGCTCAAAATATGGGTCTGTGGCCGATAAATCGCCCATTGATGGTGTTCCACCTGCTGACTTCACGCGATCGTTGAATAAAGTTAAATTGGCAAAACCAGAGTTGGTTTGAGTAACGCTTTTAGCAGTAACTTTGCTGTAAACCCCTGTGGTAGCTACACCGGAGTCGTTTCCTTCTGCAAAACGGATACCAAATAAGTTGCCCTTTGCGTTAGCTGTGTTAAAATCTTGACCGGAAAAGTTGAAAAATAAATCGCCGTAATTGATATTGCCTCTTTGGACACCGCTGTTAGCATATCCTGCTAAGCTGAGATTGGAGTTGATGGCAATGAATGCGGTATCTGATGTTTCTTTGACGGCGATGCCATAAAATTCAAATTCGCCACCACCAATTTGAAGGCCGGTCACACCATCATTGAAGGAGTCGATCGCATAATTCCAGCTATTAGAGAGGGTGGCTGCTGCTGCTTTTGGTTGTGGTGCGGCGACCATTGCACATAATGATATAGCGCCTGAGTAAACCCATCGCTTCAAAGTTTTAGAACTTGTATTCATTAAATGTTTCCTGGGGAATGAGTGGGAAGATAATAGTCTGTAGCTAACTATCTATAAAATTACCAATCCGACAATTACCTATTAGTTAGTATTGTTCATAAAATTATTATATTAAAATTTTATCTTAAAATTAGAAAGTCAACTCTTCTACGAATTATTTAAATTAAATCATGGATTATCGTCATTTTATTTAAAGTTTTGGTAAAGATATGACAGCGCTCAAACCAAAATTTATTTGTATATTTTCTAGGTGACAAGTATAAATTTTAACAAATATATTTCAGTAATTTTGTTATTTGCTAGACAAGATATAAGCAAGTGTTCTAAATAATCGCCGACAGTTCGTTGACTATCTTGACTCGTCCCTTGAGCACAGAACGCAACAAACGGTTCATGGAGTTTCTGTCTTCGTCTTCGAGAGATTCGTCCAAAACCGCGGCCATTAAGCCATAGCGATCGGCTATGGTCAAAGTGCCAGTATCGCTCACAGAAGCAAGTATTTCTGAAATAGCGCCGGGAATCAGTTGAATGAAAAACATGAGATGTTGATTGAACTCTACATATATATCATCTCTGGTTCTCCCAAAATCCCTGGTGATGCCGGCATCGTATATCTGGTGATATTTTGATACAAAGTACGTGACATTAGGCACTCTAATTGTGTGATGCTGAGAACTCACAGACTACGATCCATGTCACAAAAATATTTTTAGCGACCCAAATCTAAATATTTATTAATTTTTTTAACTCACTAGGCATTTTTACTCGTTTATGCAAAAAACGCATGGGTGATACGCTAAAAATTCATAAAACTAGATGTTTTGTAAAAATTGCTACGAATATTTACGGTTAAGGGATTTACATTAGTTCACAACCAAGGCGCACAGAAAGGTGGCGATCGACCGAAGCATCCTTAGCAACTATTACCAAAGTAGTTTCGTGGCTGTCTCAGCAGCACCTAGTAAAAATCTAATCTATAGATAGCCAACGATGCTTACAAGAAATGCGATCGAGTAACTAGATATACAGTTTTAAATCAGTAAACTCACTAAGGTTAGCGAAAAATCACACTTTATGCCCCAAGTCAATAGCTCCCCCAACAAACCAGCCGCGAGGGTAAACCCATGACCCAAACCGTAGAACCCAAAGCCAGCTTAAACAAATTTGAAAAACTCAAAGCCGAAAAAGACGGCTTAGCGCTCAAAGCGGAACTGGAAGACTTCGCTAAAATCGGCTGGGAAGCAATGGACGCAACAGACCGCGAGCATCGCCTGAAATGGCTAGGTATCTTCTTTCGGCCGGTCACGCCCGGAAAATTCATGATGCGACTGCGCTTACCCAATGGCATCATCACCAGCAGTCAAACCAGAACCATGGCAGAAATTGTACAACGCTACGGAGATGACGGCAGCGCTGACATTACTACCAGACAAAACCTGCAACTACGTGGCATTCTGATCGAAGACTTGCCAGATATCTTCCACCGCCTCAAAGAAGTTGGCCTGACCAGCGTCCAGTCTGGTATGGATAATGTGCGAAATATTACAGGCTCGCCAGTAGCGGGCTTAGACGCAGACGAACTAATAGACACGCGGGAATTGGCTTATCAAGTTCAAGACATGATTACCAATTGTGGCGAAGGTAATCCCGAGTTTTCCAATTTACCGAGAAAATTTAATATTGCGATCGCCGGCTGTCGTGACAACTCAGTCCACGCCGAAATTAACGACATCGCCTTTGTCCCCGCTTATCAAGACGGCAACATCGGTTTCAATGTTTTAGTCGGGGGTTTCTTCTCCGCCAAACGCTGCGAAGCAGCCATTCCCCTCAACGCCTGGGCAAGTCCTAGCGACGTTGTAGATTTGTGCAAAGCTATATTAAGTGTGTACCGCGATCGCGGGCCCAGAGCCAATCGCCAAAAGTCCCGCCTCATGTGGCTGATTGACGAGTTGGGCATCGAACAATTCCGAGCCCAAGTAGAACAGGAATTAGGCCGTACTTTGCTTCCTGCTGCGGCCAAAGATGAAATCATCTGGGACAAACGCGATCACATCGGCATTTACGACCAAAAACAATCAGGTTTAAAGTATGTAGGTTTGCACGTTCCCGTCGGCCGACTTGCAGCAGCGGATTTATTCGACTTGGCGAGAATTGCCGACGTTTACGGCAGTGGGGAACTCAGACTCACCGTCGAAGAAAACGTGATTATTCCCAACGTTCCTGAATCACGGATTGAATCCTTGGTTAAAGAACCGCTGCTAGAGCGTTTTTCCATCGACCCCGCACCCCTAACGCGAGCCTTGGTTTCCTGCACCGGTGCCAAGTTTTGTAACTTCGCCCTCATCGAAACCAAAAGCCGTGCGGTGGCGATGATTAAGGAACTGGAAGCCGAACTCTCAGTACCCAAACCAGTGAGAATTCACTGGACTGGTTGTCCCAATTCCTGCGGTCAACCCCAAGTAGCAGATATCGGTCTCATGGGGACAAAGGTTCGTAAGAATGGCAAAACCCTCGAAGGTGTTGACATTTATATGGGAGGTACTGTCGGCAAAGATGCTCATTTGGGTAGCTGTGTCCAAAAAAGTATTCCCTGCGAAGACCTCAAACCTGTAATGATTCAAATTTTAGTCGATCAGTTCGGGGCGGTTCCCAAGGCATCTGAGGAGGTAGCTTCTCTCAACCGACAATTGCTATTGACGGTTGACGAGGGCGAAACCACCGTTCCGGGAGCGAAACCTCAGACATCTACTGTCATTTTCGCTCGATCGGGCAAAGAAGTTGCTTGCAGCGAAGACGAGTTCATCCTCGATGTTGCCGAAGGTGCAGGAGTCCAACTCGATAGCAGTTGCCGCTCAGGCAGTTGTGGCACTTGTAAGCAGAAACTCCTAAAAGGCGATATCGCCTACGATGGGGAACTTGACGCGCTCAGTGACATAGAACCAGGGTTCATTTTAACCTGTAGCGCGCGGGCGATCGGCAAAGTGACCATCGATGCCTGATCTCACAATGTGATATCCGAGACTACCAAATAGTATGATGTCACTGCAAAGGAAATGATTTGATTGTGTGCGAACAAAGTCAAGCAATCTCAAACCTAGATTTTTGCTTTCCCAGGCACCAAGTTCGCACAAAATCTCACACCTTTATCTCACATAATCTCAAAGTACACCAAAAATTCAAGACACATGAGCAACCTTTCTAGAAGAAAATTCATCATCACCGCCGGAGCAACAGCAGCCGGCACTCTCCTAGCCCACGGTTGCAGTTCCGGTTCCAGCACCAGCAATAGCACTGGCAGTCCCAGCCCCAGCGCTTCCTCTGGCACTCCCAGCCCAGCAGTCAGCATCAACCCCGCCGACGCCCCAGAAGTTACCGCAGCCAAGCTCGGATTCATTGCTCTAACTGATTCAGCGCCCTTAATTATTGCCCAAGAAAAAGGCTTATTTGCCAAGTACGGCATGAAAGACGTGCAAGTTACCAAACAAGCATCTTGGCCTGTTACACGCGACAACTTAGAACTCGGTTCCGACAAAGGTGGTATTGACGGGGCCCACATTTTATCCCCCATGCCTTACCAGATGACATTGGGCACTATTACCAAAGGTAATCAGCCAGTGCCGATGAACATTGTGGCGCGGTTAAATACTAATGGTCAGGCAATTTCCATCAGTAAAAAATACCTAGATTTAAAAGTAGGTACTGACAGCAAAGCCCTCAAAACGGCTCTCGCTAATCAAAAAGTTGCGATCACCTTTCCCGGTGGCACCCACGACTTGTGGATGCGTTATTGGTTAGCAGCCGGTGGTATCAATCCAGATACAGACGTTTCCGTGATTCCTGTTCCGCCACCCCAAATGGTAGCTAACATGAAATCCGGCAGTATGGAAGCTTTTTGCGTAGGCGAACCTTGGAATGCTCAGTTAGTTACTCAAAAGGTCGGATACACTGCTTTAGTCACCGGAGAACTTTGGAAAGACCACCCAGAAAAAGCTTTGGCTTTAAGAGCAGATTGGGTGACAAAAAATCCGAAAGCTGCGAAAGCAATTACAATGGCTGTCTTGGAAGCTCAACAGTGGTGCGACAAGCCTGAAAATAAAGACGAAATGTGTACAATCATTTCCCAAGATAAGTGGTTGAAAGTACCAGTTGCAGACATTATCGGTCGCTCCAAAGGTCAAATTGATTACGGTACTGGTCGCGTTGAACCAGCCAGCACCGTAGCGATGAAATTCTGGGCGGACAATGCTTCCTATCCCTACAAGAGTCACGATGCTTGGTTCATTACCGAAAATATTCGCTGGGGTTATATGCCGGCGACTACCGACATCAAAGCAACGGTTGATAAAGTTAACCGGGAGGATATTTGGAAAGCAGCGGCGACAGCAATTGGTGTTCCCGCAGCTCAAATTCCGGCTACCACTTCTCGCGGTGTGGAAACCTTCTTTGATGGTGTGAAATTTGACCCAGATAAGCCAGAAGAATATTTGAAGGCTCTGGTAATCAAGAAGGCATAATTAGTGAACAGTTGACTGTTGACAGTTGACTGTTGACAGTTGACTGTTGACCATTTTTTAAATTGAGTGGAGTTGGGCGGAGCGAAACGCAGGGTTCCTAACTCAACCCACCCAATCCTCACAGGGATTCTGTTCAAAGTATCTACAAATAATCAATTATTCACTAAACAGCACTCAAAAATATGGCAACAAATCTATCTGTTTCTAAAAGCAAAAATCCTGTAGATTTCATTCTGAATCAAGTTCAGAAAAATCGCAAAAAAATTATCCGTCCCCTAGTGGCGATCGCAGTTCTGCTGATAGTTTGGCAAATCCTCTGCCACGATGCCTCATCGTCGTTACCAGGCCCGATCAAAGCCGTCCAAGAAAGCTGGAATTTGATTATCAATCCTTTCTTCGACAACGGTGGCACCGACAAAGGCTTATTTTGGCAACTTGCAGCCAGCTTGCAACGGGTGGCGATCGGCTTTACTTTAGCAGCAGTTCTCGGCATTGGTTTAGGAATCCTCATCGGCACAAACTCCCTAATGTTCGATGCCTTAGACCCGCTGTTTCAAGTATTCAGAACAATCCCGCCCCTGGCTTGGTTGCCGATCGCCCTGGCAGTATTTCAACAGTTCAATCCCTTTGAAGCACTGGGAATGAAAGCTAACGAAGTTTCAGCGCTTTTCGTGATTTTAATTACAGCAATTTGGCCGATTTTAATTAACACTACAGTAGGCGTTCAACAAATCCCCCAAGACTACAGAAACGTCGCCCGCGTCTTGCGCCTGCCCAATCAAAAATACTTCTGGAAAATCTTGCTTCCGTCTTCAGTTCCTTACATCTTCACTGGCTTGAGAATCGGTATCGGTTTGTCTTGGCTGGCGATTGTAGCTGCGGAAATGTTGGTCGGCGGTGTTGGTATCGGGTTCTTCATTTGGGATGCTTACAACAGTTCTCGACTCAGCGCGGTGATTCTGGCTGTGCTTTATGTCGGAATTGTCGGTTTGATTCTAGACAGAATTGTCGGTTTCATCGCATCAAAAGTTGTTCCTGAAGAACAGAAATAGAATTTGGAAATGGGGAATGGGGAATGGGGAATGGGGAATGGGGAATGGGGAATCGGTAATCGGTAATCGGTAATCGGTAATCGGTAATAAAACTAACAAATTCGCAATGCCCTGTTTGGCCAATGCCCAATTCGCAATTCCCAATGCCCAATGCCCTGTTTGGCCAATGCCCAATGCCCTGTTTGGCCAATGCCCTGTTTGGCCAATGCCCAATGCCCAATTAAAATAATTAGCATCTGCCTAGTAAAAATTACCCTAAAAAAATCATGTCAGTATTTGTTGAAGTAGACCACGTAGACCGCGTATTTAACTTACCCAATGGTGAGCAATATATTGCGCTCAAAAACATTGAACTCAAAATTAAAAAAGGAGAATTTATCTCCTTAATCGGACACTCCGGTTGCGGCAAATCGACACTGTTAAATATCATCGCTGGACTGGATCAAGCAAGTCAGGGCGGGATTACTCTAGAAGGGCGCGAAGTCCGCGAGCCTGGCCCCGATCGCATGGTAGTGTTTCAAAATTACTCCCTGCTACCTTGGCTGACAGTCCGCGAAAATATTGCTCTAGCCGTGGATGAAATCTATAGAGATATCTCTAAAGAAGACCGAGATTTAATTATCGAACACCACATCGCCTTAGTCGGACTGCGACACGCCGCCCACAAACGTCCAAGTGAAATTTCTGGGGGGATGAAACAACGAGTGGCGATCGGCCGCGCCCTCGCGATCCGCCCCAAACTGCTGTTGCTAGACGAACCCTTCGGCGCATTGGATGCTTTAACTCGTGGCGGTTTGCAAGACCAGTTGATGAAAATTTGTGAAGAAAGCAAAGTAACTGGGGTTATGGTAACGCACGACGTTGACGAGGCCTTGCTGCTGAGCGATCGCATCGTGATGCTAACCAACGGCCCGGAAGCGCAAATCGGGCAAATCCTCGAAGTCAACATTCCCCGCCCCCGCAAGCGCATGGAAGTAGTCAACCACCCCAGTTACTACGCCCTGCGTGGCGAAATGGTTTACTTCCTCAACCAACAAAAACGAGTCAAACAGCGTCGCGCAGCCCAACAAAAATCAGCACAACAAGCCCCAGCGATAGTTGTGTCCCGCAACGGCTTGGAAAAAGTCAACCTCGATATCGGCTTTATTCCCCTCACCGACTGCGCCCCCTTAGTAGTAGCCAAAGAAAAAGGATTCTTCAAAGCCCACGGTTTGGAAGAAGTCACCCTCGTGCGGGAACCTAGCTGGAAAGAAATCGCTAAAGGAGTCGCCCAAGGACGGCTGGACGCGGCCCAAATGGTGGCAGGAATGCCGATCTCCATGCTGCTAGGCTTAGAGGGCGAAGTGCCAGTCCCAGTCTGTAGCGCCTTAACCTTGTCCCGCAACGGCAATGCCATAGTCCTAGGCAAAAACCTTTACAATCAAGGCATTCGGACCTTGGAAGATTTGAAAGCCGCGATCGACAGTACCCCCGATAAAGCTCACACCTTGGGCATGGTATATTCGGCCTCGATGCACAATTTGCTGTTCCGTTACTGGCTGGCGGCTGGTGGGATTGACCCTGACCTTGATGTCGGCTTAACCGTGATTCCGCCCCCACAGATGGTAGCCAATTTAAAAGCAGGCAACATCGACGGTTATTGTTCAGGAGACCCCTGGAATTCCCGTGCAGTCAACGACGGTATAGGTTTTGTGATCGCCCGTTCCTTGGACATTATGCCTGGACACATCGAAAAAGTCCTGGGTGTTCGCGAAGATTGGGCTCAGAAATATCCCAAAACTCACGTCGCCCTAGTCAAAGCCCTTTTGGAAGCCTGCGACTACTGCGACGATCGCCGCAACCGCCAAGAAATTTTAGAATTGATTTGCCGAGAAGAATATATCGGTGCTGACCCCAAAGATGTGCGTCCGGGCTTCCTAGACCCTTACAATAACGGTACGACGACCAAACCGGAAATGGTTTACAACTTCAATCAGTTCTACGTTGACAAAACCAATTTTCCCGATCGCATGGAAATGCTCTGGGTGACGGCGCAAATGGCCAGGTGGGGCATGATTCCATTCCCGAAAAACTGGGTGGAAGTAGTCGATCGAGTTTTGCGCCCGGATGTGTTTGGTCAAGCAGTCAGAGAATTAGGTTTGCCAGATGTCGGTCGCGATCGTCGTAGCATTGAACTATTTGATGGTAGTGTCTTTAATCTAGACGACCCGATCGAGTATCTAGAAAACGTCAAAATCAAGCGTAACGTCCGCATTGAAGAAATCTTAATTGAACCCGTAGGCAGTCAGTGTTCAATCAAACTGCCTGCCGCATAATCAGGAAGTCAGTAGTCAGTAGTCAGTAGTCAGTAGTCAGTAGTCAGTAGTCAGTAGTCAGTAGTCAGTAGTCAGTAGTCAGTAGTCAGTAGTCAGTAGTCAGTACGTGCACTATTTTCATCCCATTTCTTATGCCTAATCCAGAAAACCCTAGCCCCAATTCTGAAAATATGCAAACTTTCAAAAATGAAAAAACAACTAAAGCGAGCAACGGTCAAACCTCGACAGCATTTTTGTCCATTAAAGACGTATCAAAAGTCTACCAAACTCCCACAGGCCCAGCCGTAATTCTTGACGGTGTAGACCTCCAGATTAATGAAGGCGAATTTATTTGCTTGATCGGTCACTCCGGCTGCGGCAAATCTACTTTACTCAACATGATCGCCGGATTCAACGGGCCCACAGAAGGAGAAATTGCACTCGAAGGTGCGCGGATTACTGAACCTGGACCCGATCGCATGGTAGTGTTTCAAAACTACTCCCTGCTACCTTGGCTGACTGCTACTGAAAACATCCACCTTGGCGTTGAAACTGTTTACGCCGAAAAGTCCCCAGAGGAACACAATGCGATCGTTCAGCAACACCTAGAATTGGTGGGACTTACCGAAGCTTGCAACAAAAGACCAGGCCAGTTGTCCGGGGGGATGAAACAAAGAGTTGCGATCGCCCGCGCCCTAGCAACTCGCCCCAAACTGTTGATTTTAGACGAACCCTTCGGAGCTCTAGACCCAATTACGCGGGAAGAGTTGCAGGAAGAATTGCTCAAAATTTGGCGGGAGTACAAAATTACCGTCATCATGATTACCCACGATATCGATGAGGCTTTGTTTTTATCCGATCGCATCGTGATGATGACCAACGGCCCAGCCGCTAAAATCGGCGAAGATATGCACATTCCCTTCAGCCGTCCCCGCAACCGCACGCGGATCATGGAAGATCCAAAATATTACGAACTGCGGAACTTTGCTTTAGAGTTCTTGTTCTCCCGCTACGCCCACACAGAAGGCGAAGAAGAAACCGAAACCGCCCTCCCACCCTTGCCAGAATCAGCCTTCAGACCCGCCGCTGTTCCGCAGGAAAAGCCCAGAACCAACTTCGCGCCAGCAGAATTTGTCCCTCACGCTTCGGAACCCTCAGAAGCATCACGAATCAAAGGCGCTGTACTAGGAGTATCTTGGTTATTCGCGATGAGTATTTTAGCTGCTGTCAATATGTCTCATGTTAGTAGTCAGCAAAAACAAAAATTAGCAGAATCAGCACCGAGTGCGCCGGCGGCTGCGGTAATTAGTTCTCCTCCCACTCCGGCTGCACCGATTGCTGCTGCGACTACTGCGCCGATTCCTGCTGCGACTACTGCACCGATTGCTGCTGCGACTACTGCGCCGATTCCTGCTGCGACTACTGCGCCGAGTCCTGCTGCGACTACTGCACCGAGTCCTGCTGCGACTACTGCACCGAGTCCTGCTGCGACTACTGCACCGAGTCCTGCCGCGACCACTGCACCGAGTGCTGCCGCGACCACTGCACCCACGGCTGCTAAGACTACTGCACCGAGTGCTTCTGCGACCAAGAGCCCTAGCTCACAGATTGCGGACAAAGCGCAACTCGATGCGATCGGACAGCAGTTATATGCACAAATTGACCAAAATTGGAGCACAACTCCCACCTTTACTGAAAGTTTGACTTATCGAGTCAAAGTGAAGCAAAACGGGGAAATAGTGCAGTTCGAGCCTACCAATAAAGCAGCTAAAGATTTCGTCCAAGAAACACCTCTGCCCGTTTTGCAAATTCCGGGCGGTGCCCCAGCAGGTGCTGAAAAAACTGCTGAATTTCAAGTAACTTTTAGCCCCAGCAATGGTGGCAAATTAGAAGTTAAAACTGGCAAATAGCTAATTGGTACGATCGACCGGGTTTTTTGCCACAATTCCGTCGATCGTACTCTATCTCTGGTAGTGGCTGATTGCTAGTAATATCGAATTATAGGGTGCGTCAGGTAAGTTTTTTGAATAATTTTTATGGGTATGAAACTGATGCACCTTACCAAGGGTGACAATTGCGTCCAGGAATGACCAAGTATTCCTGCTAAAAAAATGTAATTTTTGATACGCAATTTGCAGTAATCCTTGCTTGCTACTATAATTAGCTGTTATCAATTACCTATTAGCTTAAAAAACAAGCATCTATAAATTAGCAGATGGAAACTATCAAAACTCTTTGCCCTTACTGCGGTGTAGGTTGTGGTCTAGAAGTTCTTCCGGACAAAAACCAAGGTTGGAAAGTCCGGGGCGATCGCAACCACCCATCCAGTCAGGGGATGGTTTGTGTCAAGGGAGCAACGGTAGCAGAGTCAATTCGCACCGAGCGACTACTTTATCCGATGATGCGGGATACTCTCGATGGACCGTTCCGCCGCGCTAGCTGGGACGAAGCACTAGATGCCATTGCCGATCGGATTCAAGCAATTCGCTGCACTACCGGTCCCGATGGTATTTGCGTTTATGGTTCCGGTCAATTCATCACAGAAGATTATTATGTCGCCCAGAAATTGGTTAAAGGTTGTCTGGGAACTAATAATTTTGATGCCAATTCTCGTCTGTGTATGTCTTCAGCAGTTTCGGGATACGTGCAAAGTTTTGGTGCTGACGGACCGCCTTGCTGTTACGACGATTTAGAATTAACAGATTGCGCTTTTATTATTGGTAGCAATACCGCAGAATGCCATCCAATAGTTTTCAATCGTTTAGCAAAATACCATAAAAAAAATCCCCATGTCAAGATGATTGTGGTAGATCCGAGGCGGACTCCGACGGCGGAAGCAGCGGATTTGCACTTGGCAATCAAACCAGGTACTGATATAGACTTGCTCAATGGAATTGCATACTTACTTTTGCAAAGCGAAAGCATAGACCCAAAATTTATTCAAGAATCCACAGTTCATTTTGAGGAGTTTGTGCAAGTTGTCAACAGCTATACGCCGGAATTCGTAGCCTCGCGCTGTGGCATTTCTGTGGGAGAGTTGGAAACTGCGGCTAAGTATTGGCAACAGTCCCAGCGGGTGTTGTCTCTGTGGTCCATGGGCATTAACCAGTCCTCTGAAGGTACGGCAAAGGTGCGATCGCTAATTAATTTGCACTTGATGACCGGTCAAATCGGCAAACCGGGATGCGGCCCGTTTTCCCTCACAGGTCAGCCAAACGCCATGGGAGGGCGGGAAGCAGGGGGACTTTCTAACTTATTACCGGGATATCGAACTGTCAAAAATGCCCAACACAGAACCCAAGTAGAGCAATTTTGGGGTCTGAAACCCGGAAGTATTTCGCCCACTCCAGGCCGCACTGCTTGGGATATGATTTTGGGTTTGGAAACCGGCGAAGTAGAGATGTTGTGGATTGCAGCTACCAATCCGGTAGTGAGTATGCCGGATTTGGAACGCACAAAAGCGGCTTTGTGGCGATCGCCCTTTACAGTTTATCAAGAAGCTTACTATCCCACCGAAACCTCCGCCTACGCTCACATCCTCTTGCCGGCAACTCAGTGGAGTGAAAAAACGGGAGTGATGACGAATTCTGAACGTCGCGTTAGTCTTTGTATCGGTTTCGACACTCCTTTAGGGGAAGCCCGCGACGACTGGAGTATTTTCGCTGAGGTGGGACGCAGGTTGGGTTTTTCCGAACAGTTTGCTTTCAATAACAGTGGTGATGTTTACCAAGAGTTCGTACAGTTGACGCGGGGCCAGCCTTGCGATGTCACAGGCCTCAGTCACGAATACTTGCGCCAAGAAGGCCCTCAGCAGTGGCCTTGTCGGGAAAATGAACCCAAGCATTCAGCTAAAGAAGCTAAGCGGCTTTACACTGATGCACGTTTCCCAACTCCCGACGAGCGGGCGAGATTTTCAGCTTATCATTCCCGTGGACTGGCTGAACCTCCAGACCCCAATTATCCTTTTGTGTTGACAACGGGCAGAGTTTATGGACACTGGCACACGATGACTCGCACTGGTAGAACCGACAAAATTAATCAATTGCACCCGGAACCGTTTTTGGAAATTCATCCCCGCGATGCTGCTAATTTAAAGATTAAGGAAGGGGATTTGTTGGAAGTTCGATCGCGCCGTGGTAAAGGAGTGTTTCCCGCAAAAGTTACTAAGGCGATCGTCCCTGGTACTCTATTTGTACCAATGCACTGGGGTTCTCTGTGGGCCGAAGGCGCCGAAGCCAACGCCATGACTCATGCTGAAAGTTGTCCTGATTCTAAACAACCAGAGTTAAAAGCTTGTGCAGTCCAGTTGGTGAAGGTTGGGGCGGAAATTGAAGCGGAAGTAGGCGAGTTTAATTGGGCCGAATCTCCCATCCCAGTCAGTTCTTGAGTAGGGAGTTAATTTTTTGAGTTCAATTTTTTCGGCCTTACTGGTGGGTTGTTCCAGGGGAAAACTGGGTTTTTTAACCCAAATACTCCCCTCAAACCTTTAAGTCCGATCGAAGCAACCAGGTTTTAGATCGGCCTGATTCTAATTTATATCAACAAAAATTTGCTGTTTAAACCCACAACTTTGAGTCAGAAACCCTATTTATTCATAGCTTTTGCCTCAGTTCTGTTTGCTTTTTTATTGGTTGTGTTTGATTGATTTTTCCGGTTTTTTGGTTTTGCCTTTCGATCGACTATCACCAAATAATTGCAGTATGGAGCGATAGGTGCTATGCTCTATTCATAAGGCTTATTTTCGGCAGTATAGTTCGTTCGATCGGCGTTCCTCCGGATTTAATTCTCTACACCCTCTAATTCTGGAGAATGTTTAATGTCAATTTATGTCGGCAATTTATCCTACGAAGTTACGCAGGATCACCTCAACCAAACTTTTGGAGAATATGGCACTGTTAAGCGCGTTCAGCTACCTGCCGATCGGGAAACAGGTCGGATGCGCGGCTTTGCTTTCGTAGAAATGTCCACAGAAGCCGAAGAAACAGCAGCTATTGAAGCCCTTGACGGTGCTGAATGGATGGGTCGTGACCTTAAGGTCAACAAGGCAAAACCCCGCGAAGAACGTGGTGGTTCTAATGCCGGTGGTAACTGGGGCGGCGGCAACAATCGCTCTTCTCGTCGCTACTAAAGCATCCAAGCTAAATTTTTAGCTTCCTTGCTTGTCCCTAGGCTGGCCGCTAGTTAAGAGTCAATAATCCTTCTCTATTGACGAGAAAGAACTCTCTGTGCGATCGCGCCCAGTCTTCAAATCCTCAAAATATTGTCGTTTAGCAATAGTTTGAGGATTTTTCATGGCAAAAAATAACCAAGCAAGCCCAGACACAGGGGATTGCCAAGAACAGCAGACAATGACATCATTAATAATAAATCATGATTAAGTCACGGGTATGCTGAAAAAAATACTAAGGCAACTTTCTAAATTCGGCAGCGATGAACACTTTCTGCACTTTACAGAAAGTGTAGAAGTAGTCGTATCGAAAGTTTTATCTCTGGCGATGATTATGGTAATTATCATCAGCGTTTGTGATTTGCTAATTTATGTAGCAAAAGAATTAATCAATGACCCCCAGACTTTGTTAAAAGACACGCTATTTGTCATCTTTGGGTTATTTTTAAATGTTTTAATCGCGCTAGAAATCTTAGAAAATATTACAGCTTACCTGAAAAAGCACGTCATTCAAGTAGAATTAGTCATTGTCACTTCTTTAATCGCCGTCTCTCGTAAAATAATTATTCTCGATTTAGAAAAGAAAACTGCCGCCGACTTAATCGGTTTAGCTACAGCAATTTTCGCTCTTTCCATTAGTTATTTGATAGTCCGATACACGAATAAAGGAAATAATTAATATTCCGGGAATTAGGTCTAGGGAACTTTAAACCTTATTCCTTATTCCTTATTCCTTATTCCTTATTCCTTAAATCCGTTATATCAAATCCTCTCTTCATCTGAATTATTCATCTATGTATTCTCTCTCTGTGTCCTCTGTGTTCTCTGCGGTTAAATCATTCCGATGCAACGGTCAACAATATTACAAAATCCGTCACTTAACTTTCTGATTCCTTAAATTTCATCCAACAAACCAGAAGGAGGAACAATTTCAATTCGACCTTTTTCTAAATCAACAATTGGAACTATCTCTTTCACAAAAGGAATCAAAACCTTTTTTGTTTGGAGTGGTTTAACACGGGGAGTTTTGCGTTTTTTGCGACGACTATCTTTGTGTTCCACCTGTACAGACACAGTTTCTGCTACTTCCGATTCTGCCGCCTTTATCGCCTCCGTTTGATTTAATTCAACTTCCAAAAGGTCATTTCCTGCGGGGATAATATCACTGACTTTCCCCAACAGTTCTCCGGTTAATTGATTAAAAACCTCCATCCCAAACAAATCTTGCACATAAAATTCATCGGGTTCTAAGTAAGGTCTCGATCCTTTTTGTACAAAAAGTTTGCAGCCCCGCAGCGCCTCAGCAGCATCCCGGCTTTCGACCCCAGCCACCTCTACAGCATACAATCCTTTGCCCGGAATGTAGCGACCACCCAAAAATTCGATCGCTTCTGGTTCTGTTTTATTAGGAAACAACAGCCACCGCTTTCCCGGTTCGACAAACCTTTCCGGGAAATCAGAATCGGGATATACTCGCACTTCCCCGTATAAACCTTGAGCTGCTACAATTGTACCGATTTCTATCCACTCAGACATAGATTATTTGTGATGTGTTATTTGTTAGTAGTTATTTGTGATTGTTGGTTAGCCAACGGACAACTGCCAACTGCCAACTTTAAACCAATCCAGTTCTAAGCGCCACAACTGCTGCTTGCACCCGATCGTCTACAGCCAACTTATTCATAATACCACGAACATGAGTTTTAATAGTATTTGGACTCAAATAAAGCGCCGCAGCAATTTCAGGATTAGTATTACCTTCCACCATCAACCTTAACACCTCCAACTCCCGCTGCGACAATTGACCAAAAGTAGTTGTAGACACAGGCACTGGAGGTTTAAGATGTTCAATCACAGTGCGAGCGATTTGAGGATCGAGGTATGTAGCCCCCTCTGCCGCGGCCGCGATTGCTGCTAACAACCTATCCACAGAAGCACCTTTAATACAATAAGCATCAGCACCGCTAGAAAGAGATGCAATAATTTCAGTTTCTGCCATATGGGAAGTCAACATCACTACTCGAACATCGGGTAATTGCGCTTTAATTTGCTGCGTCGCCGCTATCCCATCCAGCCGTGGCAAACCGATATCCATGACAATAATATCAGGTTTTAGTTTGAGTGCCGCTGCTACTCCTAAATAGCCGTCTTCTGCTTGTCCTACTATTTCTATATCTGGGGCATCCGCTAAAACTTGCTCTAGCCCCAGTTGCATCATCGGATCGTCTTCAACAATTAAAATTCTCATAGTTAAATAACTAATGACTAACTTTTAAAACATCAACAAATTCTCCTGCTAAAAGCCAGGTTTCCGTTGGTGGCAAAACTGCCAAACCAGTCGTATTTGCCAAGTTAATTAAATTCGCTGAATTTTGGCTGCCACTGGCTGGTTCAAATTCCCATACTCCGGCCACTAAATACAATTTACCCCAAACATAGGTCTCCCGCTGACCTTGCGATCGCAATTCCACATGACATCGAGCCCGCACCAACTCTGGCCCCCAAGCATCCGCCCCAACTCCAGAAATTTTTCTCAACGCAGGTACCACAAACCGCCAACAACATACTAACGCTGAAACCGGATTTCCCGGCAAACCAAAATAAAGACAATCAGAAGTCATCATCGGTGAATCCGATTTGTTTTCATCTCGTTTAAACTGAGCAACCGTCAAAGGCTTACCCGGTTTAATAGCCACAGAGCGAATGTGAATTTTCCCTCCCAAATCCGCCAATATTTGCTCAACATAATCATATTCTCCTACCGAAATTCCACCTGTAGAAAGCACTACATCTGCTGTTAAAATAGCCTGACTGATTGCTTTTGTTAGTTCCTGCTGATTATCTGGAATTATCCCCAATCTTATCACTTCACATCCCATTTGTGTCAGCAAAACAGTCAAAGCATACTGATTCGAGTCTACCAATTTACCAGGTGACAAAGGTTTGTCTGGTGAGATCAATTCATCCCCAGTCGAAAAAATCGCCACCCGCACTCGCCGATAAACCTGCACTTGAATACACTGTGCAGTTGCTAACACTGCGATTTCCGAAGCATTGATAACAGTACCTGGATTTAATAAAGGAGTTCCTGCTTGATAAAAAGCGCCTTTGTGGCGGACAAAAGCGTGAGGTTTACCAGGAGCAACCAGGATTAAAATGCGATCGCCCTCACGCCTAGTTTCCTCCTGCATTACCACCGTATCAGCACCTGCGGGCATCATCCCACCCGTAAAAATCCGCGCCGCTTGTCCCGGTTGTACAGTATATTGAGGCTGATATCCCGCCGGAATCTCTTCAACTATCTCAAGGGCGACAGGTTTGTCACTGTTGCAATTTTCCACATCAGCAAACCGCACCGCATAGCCATCCATTGCCGAATTATCCCAATAGGGAAAATCCAGGGAACTTGTGACAGTTGCAGCCAAAACTCGCCCCGATGCAGCCAGCAAATCTACAGTTTCTACATCCTGCTGACTGCATCGGGGCTGTGCTAAATTTAGTACGATCGCTTCTGCTTCTTTCACTGACAGCATTACTGTCTCCTGGTTTTGATAACACTCTCATTAGTTTAGCAAAAAAACGACCTAGTGGAGTGATATAATTTTTTTGTACTTCGACGGTCAAATCGCAGTTTTCTGTAAAGTGCTTATGACTATCTCTCGCTCTGTTGTCAAACTAAACTGTTTATCATTATTGCTGGTTGTAGGGCTGATAATTATCACTCAATATTCGGGTTTGAAAGTCAGCGATTTATTCTTTAACCCTTATTTTTCCCCCAATCCAAATGTCGCATTACTAACTCGGACATTCCAGATTTTATGCGCAGTGCCAGTCATTGTTTGTACTTTCACCTATGGATTAGCAAAAAGTAGCCACCCCCGCAATTTAGGAAATAAATTTATTTTATTTTCTGCCTTGTTAACTGGTGGATTTTTGCTAAATGAAATTTACCGAATCCATATATATATGATAGGGGTAGGGATTCCCAAACTGGGAGTATGTCTTCTGTATGCTATTGTTTTGTCTTCCTATGGATGGTTTTTTCAGCGAGAACTTCAGTTGACTCCCTACAAAATATTGTTAGTTGGTTTGGGATTGTTGTTTTTGGCGATCGGGATTGATACTCTCAAATTAAAAAGCCAGATACTTGCCAGTTTACTAGAAGGAGTTCCTAAATTGTTTAGCGAAATCAACATTGCCTTTTATTATTGGTATGTGTGTAAGTGTTTCCTGCAAAAAACTTCTCTATCAATCGATTAAAAACTAAGTATAATCATGTGATACAATAGAATAGGCAAGGACAAAAAAGTCAACTCAAAACCTTTTAACCAGATTAATATTTACAGTATCTGCATCGTCATTCATCTGCGTCCCAAAAAATCCAACGCATCCTATAAAAGACCATGATAGCAGCCACCATCAACTTTAATGCGATCGCCCAAATCACCGATGACCAATTTTATCAACTGTGTCGCCAAAACCCCGATGTCAAATTTGAACGCAACGCCCAAGGAGAAATAATCGTCATGTCACCGACTGGAGGAGAAACCGGAAGTTACAATTTTGAAATAGCAACGGATTTTGGAATTTGGAACCGACAAACCAAACTGGGAATTTGTTTCGATTCTTCAACTTGTTTCAAATTACCAAGCGGTGCAAATCGTTCTCCCGATGTTTCTTGGATTAAACAAGAAAGATGGGACGCACTAACTGCCGAAGAAAAACAAAAATTTCCTCCGATAGCCCCAGATTTTGTCTTGGAATTAATGTCACCAACAGACAGTCTCAAACAAACCCAAGACAAAATGCAAGAATACATGAATAATAGAGTAAAATTAGGCTGGTTAATTAACCGCAAAACCCGCATAGTCGAAATCTACCGTCAAGGACAAGCAGTAGAAATACTGGAATCTCCCGCAGAACTATCAGGAGAGGATGTTCTGCCCGGTTTCGTGCTAAACTTGCAGCTAGTGTGGCAATAACCATAAATCTGGCATCTATAATAGACCTCTCCCATAATTAATTGTTGTGGAACAGGCATCCTGCCAGTTATTGACTATCTTTTTGGGATATATCTAGTGAGTCGTGAAACTCTATTCTCTTTCCGTTCTTCGCGTTCTTCGCGTCTTCGCGGTTCGTTTAAAACTTTTTTTTCACAACTCGTGCAAGACTGGCTGTATCAGCATTTATTTGCATTCATCTGCGTTAAAAAAATCCAATGGAAACTAAAGACACAAATTCCCTAACAGCGGAACAACACAAACAGAAAATGCGCCGCCGCCAAGAAGTCCAATCTGAGCGCATCGCTAATTCATCCAAAGAAAAAGGTTTAATTATAGTCAATACTGGTAACGGGAAAGGGAAAACTACCGCTGCTTTGGGTATGGTAGTGCGATCGCTCGGTCACGGATATCGCGTCGCCATAGTACAATTTATCAAGGGAGCCTGGGAACCAGCAGAAAAAGCCGTGTTTGAAATGTGGGAAAATCAGCTAGAATTTCATGCCATGGGAGAAGGCTTTACCTGGGATACACAAGACAGGGACAGAGATATAGAAACAGCTCAAAAAGCCTGGGATAAAGCTCTAACTTTTATCTGCAATCCTGAATTCAGATTAGTCCTCCTAGATGAAGTTAATATAGCATTAAAACTGGGTTATTTGCAAATAGAACAAGTATTAGCAGGATTAGAACAAAAACCCGAAAATACTCATGTTATTTTGACAGGTAGAGGTGCGCCTTCTGCACTCATTGAATGTGCGGATTTAGTGACAGAAATGAGTTTAGTTAAGCATCCATTTCGAGAACAAGGAATTAAAGCTCAGGCAGGCATTGAGTATTAATCACTATGGGATAAATTCTGCTCTCCCCAATCGATTTATAACCCAGCAGATAACATTAAAGTAAAAGTTGACCCCTTACCCAGCTCGCTCTGCACCGTAATTTCTCCCCCTAGCATCTGAGCATATTTCTGGCCTATTGCTAAACCCAAACCAGTACCTCCGTACTTGCGGGTAGTCGAAGCATCAGCTTGAGTAAAAGGTTGAAATAACTTCTTTACCTGTTGGGCATTCATCCCAATCCCAGTATCGATACACTTAAAAATTAAACAGTCATAATCCCATGGATTTTCTGCGTTTTTAATTCTTTCCACCCTGAGTGTCACTGTCCCATTCTGCGTAAACTTAGCTGCATTGCTAAGTAAATTTAGTAAAATTTGAATAAGTTTAGTTCGGTCAGAGTTGATGACACCTATATTGAGATCGAACTCAATTTTAAAGCGATTTTTGTTCCTCAAAAATAAAGGCTCAATAGTTGTTTTTACTTGTTGAATAGCAGCCGACAAGTCAAAAGTTTCTAAAACAAGTTCCATGCGCCCTGCTTCAATTTTTGATAAATCTAGAATATCATTGATTAATCCTAATAAATGATTTCCTGCACTGTGAATTTTTTCCAAATCTATTACAAAATCATCTTCCCCCAATTCCAAGGCATCTTCTTGTAGAATTTCACTGTAGCCAATAATTGCATTTAGAGGAGTTCGCAGTTCGTGGCTCATGTTAGCCAAAAACTGACTTTTAGCCAAATTAGCTGCTTCTGCGGCTTCCTTCGCCTGATAAAGTTCTGTCTCAGCTTGCAAGCGCTCCGTAACGTCCTGAGCTAACACTAACTCAGCTTTCCTGTTGTCAAATACTAACTCGTAAGAATTAATTTCTACATCTATAATCTCACCATTTTTCTTTTGGTGTTGACCGACGCTTATCGAAGTTATTTCCCCATCTACTAGAGGTAGATTTTCGATCAATTTAGGTGAATTTTCAGGAGCCATAATTTCCACAACAGTCATGGTGATAAACTCCTCACGAGTGTAACCGTAGTGTTCAATAGCTGCCTGATTTACAGCTATAAATTCAAGAGTTTTTAAATCGTAAACCCACATCGGATGGGGATTTTTTTTAAATAAAAGTCGGTAGCGTTCTTCCGATGCTCGCAGTTCGGCTTCAGCCTGTTTGCGTTCGGTAATGTCGCGGACAACGGTGCAAATAATCTCCCGGCCACCGTAGGAAATCACACTCCCGCTTACTTCTACATCCACGCAGGAACCGTCTCGGCGACGGTAGAGAACTTCGCCAATTCGGAATTGTTTGTCCGCTAGTAGGAACTCAATATTGGTGTCAATCAGCTCTTTCGAGTAGGCCACTATATCGTAAATAGTCAGTTGCGAAATCACATCGGGGCTGTAATCTAGCAATTTTCTAAATGCTGTATTCGCTTCCAAAAGGCGTTGGGTTTTAGCATCCCAGAGGAAGATACAGTCTGTAGCCTGCTCGACTACAGCTCCGTACCGTGCTTTTTCCTCTATTTGCTCGTTTTCAGCGGTGGCGATCGCACTGAGCATTCCGTTGATAGTATAAGCAAGGTCGGACAACTCATCTTCACCAACCACCGGTAGTCGCAGCGACAAATCTTGGCTAGCACTGACGCGACTGACTCCTTTGGCCAAATCGCTCAGCCGAGAAAGCACCAGATATTCCAGTAGCAGCAGAGTGCAGCCGATAAAACCGATTCCCGCCAACCCTACAGACACCAGAAGATATAGCAGACTTTTTTGACCTTGGCGATAGGTTTCTCTGGGGATGTCCACCCGTAATAGCAGCGCGGGTTGGTTGTAAATATCATTGACTACAGCGTAACCCGCCATCGAATCTTCGCTCACAGCACGCACAAAAATCGATTTTTTTCCCGAAAATTTCGCCCGCGCTTTTTGGAAGTCAGCAGGCAAGTCCGGCTCATTAATACTGTGTACAATCAACGGTAGGCGAGTTATTTTAGAAAGCTTCGCAATGCCAACAGCGTCCAAATTTCGCCCAAACAGCAGGGTCCCTCGAATCGGTCCTGTGCTTTTAGTAGTAACAATGGGTCGAGAACTAATCAGCACCGGCCCAGAAGGCATCAACATGACACCAGCCAGGCTGCTGTCGGGGTTGGGGTGCTGCAACAATGGGTCTTTTAGAGAAATGTGCTGTTTTAATGTTTCTGGAACAGGCCTTAGTTGCAGCTTTTTGGTGTCTAAACCAGTACCGTAAACAATCTTGCCAGAAGTATTGACAAATACGGCAATATTAACTCTCAAATTAGCCAACCCTTCTGGCACTAGATTGGAGGCAATGAATTCTTTGTTGCGATTTTGGATGAAAGCATAGGTATCATCCCATGCTGACCAGTCTGCAAAGCGGGAGTTGAAGTCATCTGCGGTTTGACTGAAGACATTGAGCACTCCTTGGACAACCTGAGTGGCTTCCTGTTCCTCGGCTTTGACTAAGCTACCCAACAGGATGCGGGAGGATGTGGCGTACAGAACACCAGTCAATCCAGCAATGGTAATCCCAACTATCGAGAGTGTCTTCCGACGCAGTTTCATGTTGCCGAGTATAGTTTGTCGGTCTGAAAGTTTCAACTTAGGAGCAACTTTACCGCAGTTAGTTGAACTATGACTGCTGATTTGCCCAAGTTTGACTTGTTAAGCAGTATACAGTTTAAATATTGTGACTTCAGGTATTCAGATCACAGCTATGTTGTCGGTAAAGAAAGCCGTTTTTAGGAAAAATCAGGAATTTGACCAGGAAGCATCCAGGAATTAACGGGGGTTTGTCAGCATTTTTGAGAGAGCCCAATTTTCGCTGACTCAGATGGTAATGCCGGGGCTACTTTCCCCACACTTCGTCCTGGTGAGCTCTCTTGCAAATGCCCAAGATTCGCCGATCGTTGTCACTGACGGTGGAAATGTGGTGATACTGTTGCAGGTTTACCGAGTAGGGAGAGCGACTGCCATCGTAGGTGTCTACTACTGTTAAATTTAACTGAGTTACCTCTATACTGCCGTAAAAACAGTAAAAAGCAGAGCGAGGTAGGTAAAAAGCGCCGACTAACTTGCCCTGACGCACTTCAAATACAAAATACTCTTGTTTAATTTGTTCTGGTTCAGCAGACTGACCGTAGAGGTAAATAGTCTGTGTTCCGTCCATCCTACTAGCTGCATCGGGCGTTGAATTTGGGACAGTTCGATCGCCCACAACTGGTTTTAAATCACTTTGCTGTGCCCCATCTGGAGTTGACTGGCCTAGGAGGAGTTCCGCCGCGGGGAATGGGTGGCTGAAGTTAGTGGGGGAAAAGGCAAGGGCGATCGCCCATAGTTGTAGACTGACACTGTAGCAGAATGCCGAAGGCAAAAGTCGATTTGAAACTGCAATAAAATTAATGATTTCAGGAATTAAAAATGTCTTAATTACCGACAAGGTGGCTATAAGTATCACATTTAAAATAAGTGCAAGATTTGGGTTGACAAATTTGGCGATATAAGTAGAAGGAAGAAGGAAGAAGGAAGAAGTCATATCGTTTCCGGCTGCATCGTCAGGTGATTTAACCACAGAGAACGCAGAGAACACAGAGGGAGATAAGAGAGATGAATACAGGACGATGTTACCGGATTTGATATCACCCCCCCCAAGGGGGGATGGGGGAAATTCAGGAAGAAGGAAGAAGACTTATGCAGTCAGCTTTTCGGTCATCCGTATTTTACGTTTAATTAAGTGGATTGGTGGCGTCGGAGGTGGGCGAGGGCTTGATGTTCTAGTTGCCTGACCCGTTCCCGGCTGAGATTGAGCCGTTCTCCAACTTTTGCTAGAGACATTTCTATGCCGTCTTCTAAACCGAAGCGCAGAATTATGACATCTCGTTGCTGAGGCGTAAGTTCTGATATCAAAGTATCGAGGTCTTGCCGCAACAATTCTGAAGTAATGTAATTGTCGGGAGATGCGGTTTCGTCTTCTAGAAGTTCTTGGAGTTCGGTATCTTGGTTGTCTCCTACCCGCAAGTCCAAGGAAACTGGATGCCTAGACATTAGTAGGTATTCCCGAATTTGGGATGGGTGCAGTTCCAACAAGTCGGCAATTTCTGTTGGTGTGGGAGACCGGCCCAATTGTTGGGTGAGTTCCCGCTGCACTTTTTTGATTTTGTTGAGTTTTTCGGTGATGTGAATGGGTAAGCGAATGGTGCGGGCGTGTTGGGCGATCGCGCGGGTAATTGCTTGCCGAATCCACCAGTAGGCGTAGGTAGAAAATTTGTATCCCCGCATCGGGTCAAATTTTTCGACTCCTCGTTCTAAACCGAGGGTGCCTTCTTGAATTAAATCCAAGAATTCCATGTTGCGTTTCTGGTATTTTTTGGCGATCGCGACTACTAGACGCAAATTCGCTTCAATCATCTTTTGTTTGGCGCGCCGTCCTACGTGCAATATCCGGCTCAGTTCAGCTTCGGTCAACTCCATTTCGGCGGCCCACTCTTCGGGAGTCAGATCCCGCTGCCATTCTTTAGCAAGTGCTTGTTTTGCTTCAATTAATTTCATCATTTGCTGCACTTGCTTCCCTAAAATGATTTCTTCTTCTCGGGTGAGTAGTGGCACGCGACCGATCTCGTGCAGATAGGTACGAACCGTATCCGTTGAGGAGTATGACCGAGTGCTAGTGCGATCGGCTTTCACTGTCTTGGTTTTGGGGGTTGTGGTGGACATGGTGAGTATTGCACTCCTTGTAACAACAGATAAAAAGTTGGTGATACCCTGTCCCACTTTTGCAAGTGGGATACGGACTGCTACAGGGGGAGATGTTTCCCCTCCTGTTCATCGGTAACGATCGGTAGAAGCTTTTTGTTTGGGATTACTTTTAAGCTTGATTTTCTAGCAATCCTGGTTGATTTTTGGTAGCTCGCTAGCTTTAACGGCTAGTTCAAGGCGAAGTGAATTTAAGTTTACTTTGCTCAATATTATTCCAAATTTTGAGGTTAGTAAAGGGTAAAAACCTCTGTCTTAAGGTGAACATTCTACATTTTTCCTTAAGGTTTTAGAATCCCTGCTAGTTTTGACTGCAATTCGACTTCACAATACTCATGCAAACAGACTCATGCAAATTGAGAGCTTTTTTTTGCTCTATGTATCTATCATCGCTTGAAATTTTCGTGCTGCCTAGATGCTCTTATGCGAGATAACCGAACCCGATCGCTTCGTAGTATGGTCGAAGGAAGTAAAGAATGGGTGAGGGGGTGAGGGGGTGAGGGGGTGAAAGAGGGTGAGGGGGTGAAAGAGGGTGAGGGGGAGAGACTAAGATCAACATGAAAGCTAGCTGTTGAGTTGTTTAAGTTTAATTATGGCGATCGGCTTAACAATACTTAATTTTATCGAAATTTTGTTGGAGGAAGCAATGAGGGGTGAGAGGGGTGAGGGGTAAAAGCTCCTTACCCCTGGCTTTGGAATCATTTTATTTGACTTTTTCGGGGTGAGACTTGGCTTTAGTCATGTTCAACTGTTTTCTCCAGGTCTATTGGTCAACCTTGCTGTCAATTCATCAACTGATAACTGAGACAATTGTTCCAATATCAATGTCAATTTTTCTGTCTCTGTTTCTGGTTCTGAATCTCCTACCAAGTGAGATTGCAGTCTATACAATAATTCTAACGCACTAATCCGCAGAGGGTTGTCCACTGCTAAATTTCTTAATTCGGCGATCGCCCGCTGCTGCACTTTTCCTCTGCCCAACATCCTCAACCATAGAGTTTCCGATATTTCTGGCAATTCATGAATGACGACAATTGCCGATCGAAAAGCCGATCCCAAAAAATACATTCCCTTCATCCAATTTGCTTCGTCTGGGAAAGCCCCAAATCCTGTTAAAAAATCGTCTGAAGCCGTGGGAGTGAGAATCCAAAGCATTGGGAATGCAGATAAATCCCAGGGAATATTTTGTTTTTTGAATTTCTCTTCTAATTCAACACGTAACTTGAGGTATTTGCCCATACAATCCCACATATCATTTTTGATAATTGGGTTGCCCAAAGGTTCAAAAATTGCTGTCGGGCCTGCCATTCTCCCCAATAGTCCCAAATTTTCGATATCTTGCGGTTGGGAAGTGGTTTGAGTAAAGTAGATAGGGATTTCGCGGATTTCTGAAGTGACATCGCGCCTAATATTAACCGTTCCGAGGGGAGACAGCAATTCCTGTAATAAGTTTTTGGCAAAGCGATTGTGAATCACTTCTGTCGCTGGTTTTTCTTGATTTATTTCCCCATCATTTGAATTGGTGCATTGATGAACATGAACCATGCCGATGGTAGATAGTAACGTGGTTAGATATTCTTTGGCAAAGCGATCGTGAATTAATTCTGTCATTGGATTTGTGATTTGAGATTAAGTAGGTATATCAATTAAGCTGTTACGCATTTAAACCACTAACGAGGTCTGTAGGGTGCCACGGCTGGAGCGCTTACTATACAAGGGAAACGTTTGTTTTCCGGTGTATTACCGCTCACAAGCGAATTTCCATTTCAGAGTAGGAGTCAGGTCAGAGGATGATTGTACTATAATTCAGAAGTTAAATTAATTGAATAGATAATTTATGAATGCTGAAGAATTGCTCCGACTATATGCTGCTGGAGAAAGAATTTTTGCTGGGGTTGACTTGAGCGGTGTCGATTTGAACAAGGCAAATCTCCTTGAGATCAATCTCGCCAATGCCAATCTGATTAATGCTAACTTGAGTTATGCTGACTTGAGTGGTGCTGACTTGAGCAATGCTAACTCGATCAATGCTAACTTGCGTTGTATTGACTTGATTAATGCTAACTTGAGTAATGCTAACTTGAGCGAGGCTAACTTGGATGGTGCTGACTTGAGCAATGCTAACTTGAGTGGTGCTAACTTGAGAGAAGCTTGGTTGGAAGGGGCTAACTTGAGTGGAGCCAATCTAAGTAATGCCTGCTTAGAAAACGCAACTTTGCACTATACTGACGTGACTGATGCCAACCGAGCGTGGAGCTAATTTGAAAAATGGTTGTTTATGTGGGATCCACTGTGAAAACACTAACCTCAACGGAGCCGACCTCAGTAATTCAGATATCACTGAAGCCTACTTTGAAAAAGCGACTCTAATTGGCACGAATCTAAGTAATACCAAGTTGCATCAAACTGGGTTTGAAAATTCCGATCTTACTGGAGCTAACTTTAGTGGTGCAATTATGGATGAAACATCGTTTGATGGTTCAAATCTCAGTCACGCTAATCTGATGGGGGTTCAGCCAGAACCTAGTCTGATGGCAAAGAAGGTTAGGCTCATGGGAAAAGGGTTTGAAGAAGCTATCTTATGTAAGACTATCATGCCCGATGGAACGATCCGAAATGATAATTGTACAGCTTGATGAATGCTAAACCTTACTGAAAACATATCTACCTTCCATTTAAAAAATTGTAATGTCGCAAGTAGGTTAATTTCGTAAAACTTTCAGGTCAGGATTGATAATTTCCTGTTTCATACCTGTAGATTATGGATTTTTCTGTACGCACATAAACAATTGTGTTTCTCTGATTTGGTAAAGGCTTAGTATGTTTGATCTGACCGGAAACAATTTCTATGGGAATTAAGCCAGGCTCAAAGGCTGGACAGGTTCCCTCTGGTCGAAAATATCGGCAGTAGTTACATCCTTTGTACTCAATCATTTTTTTTACGATTCAATCACTACTACTTGTTCAGGAGGATATAGTATAAAGTATTGCAAGGCCGTAATTTCTACGATATCAATACCTAAATTATTGGGCTAATTTTCCGAAAGTAAGAACTAAAATAGAAATATTATGATGATTACACCAGATGAACTACTAGAACGCTATCAAGCTGGAGAGCGCAATTTTGCCGGATTGAGGATGGAGGCTAATACGCACCATCCTGATGTCTTAGACGGTGCTGACCTAAGTAATATTATCTTAAGTGGAATATACTGGCCGGGAGCTAGGCTTAGAGACGTTAACTTAACAGAAGCTAAATTAATAGGAGCTTATATGCCTGACGCTGATTTCACACTAGCAGACCTAACATGGGCCAATCTCAACGGAGCTACATTGAGGCGGGCTTGTTTAGAATGTACTAATTTGACAGGGGCTAGGCTGGAATATGCTAACTTAATTCAAGCTAACTTGGAAGGGGCTGATACTCTTAATGCTAATTTTGAATATAGTTCTCTGTGCCAATTAAATTTGACGCGAATTAGACCTGCGGGTCATCCCATTGACACTCTTAATATCCATTGCACAGGTGCGTTACTCTGGAATACGCTCATGCCTGATGGAACGTTTATTGCCGATCCTGTATACGACATGAGATACTAAACACAGGTCTCCAATTACTTCGGTCATTGTCATATATAAGACTTACGCAAAAACCTGTTTCTGACAAAAATTATCTTTTGTTCGATAAATATTGACACAGAAACTAGGTTTTTGGTTGCCCATGCGTAAGTCCTGATACATATTTATTCGTGATACCTTGGACTGCTAACAAACGTACCATCAGGCAGATAGGTTTGCCAGAGCAAAGCGTTAGTCAAAATCACCTGACGATGACATTCTTCATCCAGCTTGATTTTGGTAAGACCTACTTGACAAAGAATACTTTCACTTAAATCAGCACCTGTTAAGTCGGCTCCAATCAATTTAGCACCTGTTAAGTTAGCTCCAATCAATTTAGCACCTCTGAGGTTAGCTCCATTTAGCCAAGCCTCAGTAAGGTTGGCTCCTGTCAGGTCTGCACCTGACAAGTCAGCCTCTGCCAGTCCACCACGAACTGAAGAGATTCCCACCAACTGAGCTCCACGCAAGTTAGTTCTGCTGAATGAGTTGATCTGAGCTCCACTTAAAATGATGTTGCTTAAGTTAATTGTGGTTAATTCACTACAAATACCATATTGAGGTACCCCAGCAAAGTTACGTTCGCCAGCATTATAACGCTCGATTAATTCTGCTACATTCATATGGATAATTTTGTCTCCCTGAACTTATTACTTAAAATAATCGAGGTAAAGTAATATTGTCCTCAATTTGTTCTTGAACTTCGGTGGCAATGTTCGAGAAAAAGTTATAGCCAGTCAAGTCCTCAATATCATTGACTGAGAAAATGTGCTTGCGCCAGTCTAGTTTTGATGGCTGTTGGTTAGTATTTGGCAAAAGTACGCCAAAAGATTTTGCCTTAGTTGTGATATCTGTAGGACTTTGGCCTGGTTTTTCTGGAATTAAAACAACTTTCCACAGCCATTCAGGAACATCAATATTAAATTGAGAAGTTCGGTCCTTAATTTGTGAGGGTAATAGTGATGGAATCTGATCGATTGAGCCATATCTGCCAGTAATAACGTAAACCTCATTGCTGGGGTTATTACTCTTTCTGACAAAGGTGTTTATGTCACCTTCGAGCTTCTGCCATGCTGTATCATACTGAGGTTGTGGTACTACATTTGTTGTCAAGAATGTTTGGAAATTATCTTTAAAGATAGAGTAATGATCCTGTATTCCTGTATCAGGGTTTGTGATCGTATGATAGCTCTCTATTCCTCTTTCTCGATCTTGATTTGGCACTAAATGCCCTCTGATAGCAATAGTACCATTTTGACCTGTGTTACTGTAGTCTTCACTAACTGTAGCATCAGCAAAAGGTAGGCTCCAATCCCTCGCAAAATTAGGACGTGGCGTACTTACTCCTCCTAACCATGAAGGATCTAATTTATAGCTCACCCAATTAGGAGTCTTGAGACTATCATTGTAAGAAACTGCATACTGAGGTTTTTCAATTAAGTAGTTATTGGGTTGGTTTGCTTGCTCAGTCCTTGCCTCTTGTTGATTCAGAGACGGATTGCCAAACTTCAGGTGTTCGCTTTGGAAGAATACATTATCAATATACACTTCTGTATCTCCATGCAGCTTAAATCTTAGTCTAGCTGTTTTCCCTCGCATTTCATCAGGCACATTTACTTGAAATGTTTCAAATCCCTTAGAACCATAGCCAATGCGATTAAGCTGTGATTGTATCAGTGGTTGAGCAACTGCTTGAGGATGAACTTCTCGTAAATCTACAGCAGCGGGAATTGCTCTTATTTCATCAACAGGAATTAAGGATGGATCTTCCACGAGAGTGCTAGGCTCGATATCCTTATCCCTTAGCATAAAGGATTGGTCGTCTGTCTCCAAATACACTTGAATATAGTCATCCTTATCATCAAGGCGAGCTGGCTCAGGTACATGAATATCAAATCGTAAATTTCCCCAGTCAGGAACAACAAAGCGATTGTGAACAATTTCATTTAACCCATTACCCAGTTTCAACGCATAATCGGCTTCATTTTTCCCTTTCTTAGTCCTTACATCCTCCAGATGTGAAAGCAAATTAATATTTGAAGTTTCGCCATTATGAAAAGACCACCCAGGAATTTCCTGAGAAATAGCATTCCGACCCAAATTTTCGGGAGCGCTCTTATTCGGAATAAACTGGTCAAAATTCCCATTAAACAGAGTAGGAACCGCATAATCCCCCCGCATACCAGCTTCAAGAGTATTATCAAAACTCACCGGAACGCGCCCAGTAGGGCTATACTGACGCTGCTCTTTACCACCACCCAAAACAGAATAAAACCAGCCTTCGCCAATCCCCTCACCGCTAGCATTATCATACCAAGGTTTAGCAGCCGGGAAATTAGGATCGAACCATTGGTTCGCATCCCTTTCACCCAATTGGTCATTAATCGATTCTGGAACATTTGGATTTGAAGCATGAGGATACTGAGTTTGCACTTGGTCTAAATCCAAATCAACCGTCCCCGCATACCAAGTCCAAGCCCGCTTGTGCGTTCCTCCAATATCATCATCTTTCGTAAACCCAATACGGCTGTATTCACGACCTGGTTCCCCCCCACGAGTACCGAGTAAAATCTCTCGGTCTGCTTGCCCTAAAGGATCGCCCCGTTGGGAGTAGCAGTCAAACCATTAGGATTAGCCACAGTCTGGTAATAGTTATCAGCAAACGTAACATTATTCCAAACCTGAACTTTTGGTTCGTAGAAATCGCTAAAATTTGTGCTGATAAAACCAGGTAATTGTAAATTCAAACTAGGTTGGTAGAAATCGTGCGGGTCGATTGTTGTCATCTGGAGGTCTCGGTTAGCCATAGATGTTCCACCAGCTTGGGGGAAGAAAGTTCCTAAACGCTGTACGATTTCGCTATTGACAACAGTGCCCCGACTGAAACCCATGAAGTGCATGGGCGAATTGAACAAATCCCCCTGCTGGCGAATCAGCTTCCCTTGGCTGTCGTACAACCGCTTTAATTGATTGTCTTCATACTCTCCAACCTTACCCCCTAATGCCAGATCCAATTGCACCATTGAGGCAAACAAAGCATCAGCAGCACCTTCGGAGAAGCCAACATCGGGAATAACTGACTCCCTATCCAGCGACCATTCATTCAGCAACACTAACGGTTTGTTCTTGTTGAGGTATTTAATCTCCTTTCCATCTATAACTATAGCCTTTCTCAGGTAGATGAGATACAATGTAACTGACAAGAACAGAGTGGAAAATATTTAGTTCAAAAAGATCGCACAGCTCTAATTCAATCTTGT
>RDXH01000284.1 GCA_004292745.1 Oscillatoriales cyanobacterium
TTTTGTACTATTTTACCTGTTTATCTTGCACACTTTTCTCGATCGCACGATCACATAACCAGGCTGTGTAACCTTTCTGCACTTATCCAGCAAGCCCTAGATAAGGCTTGCTTGCTGACTTTAAATGGATCTACCCACAGCAATCCCTCTGACTCTAATACTCGTACCACTTCGCTTAAACCTGAAATCCTGCGGTATACCAAGCTCAACACTACTGCCATCATTACTGGTAGCGTCAGCAGCCGAACGCGCAGTTTTTTGTCACCAGGGGTTAAGCTCAATGGCTTGAAGCTCTCAGGGGTCAACCAATACCAAAGCTAGACTTCTATGGATGCGATCGGTGGACCTGGTACTTGTACACCTCGACGCAGGTCTGGATTACCCGATCGCCCTTGATCTTTTCGGCTCATAAAATTGAGTGCCGATGCCACACTCTCTGATACTTGGTCTGATTTTCACCCCGCTTGAGCTCCTGCGTGAGGTGAGTTGTCGTATTAAGCGATCGTCACTTTCATTGCTTGTGCGATCGCATCCAAAACATATACTACAACCTCGTAGATACCCCGCCTGTATTGGAAAATGCAGTCAAGCTAACAATCATCAGTCCCATTTTGTTTATTGCCGGTCTCTATGAGTCTCCTTTTCAAGTCAAAGCCGAAAAGTCCATCGCCATTCAAGAAGAAGACGAAGGCAGAATCATCGAAGGCAGAATAGATATCTTAATTATAAAAGCAAACTTGTGAGTGACAGTAATTGAATCCAAACAACTTGCTTTTTCCACAGACGAAGCACAGGCTCAACTACTGATACCAATTTTTTATGAGGCTGCATAGAATCTGATCACCCTGGTGCCCCCTGGTGGGAGGGGGGGGACAATATTCTTCTCTTTCGTCCCCCTTCCCCCCTTGGGGGGGCTAGGGGGGGGTGGGGATGCGAGGGGGATCGAAATATATGCAACTTCACATTAAATTGGTATGACATATATGCTGGCAGATCCCAATCGCGAAACTCCTACTTTTGGTATGATTTCCACAGGTGCTAACTTCAGTTTTGTCAAATTAGTCAGAGGAGAAACTTCGCAATATGCGCGATCGGCTGAATTTGTGATTTCCAATCCAGGTAATGAATTGTACCGCGTTTTGCAGATTTTAAAACACCTGAGTAAACTTCCAGACTAGCTAAAAAAACCATTTTAAGTTATCTTTCAAAACAGACAATATCTAATATCTCAAATTTCCAACTGGTGCGAGTATGATCAATTACTGGATAGTCGGCGCTTTGGCAATAGCTTCTGTCTGTTGGGCAGAAATCATCCGAGACTTTTATCATGTCGCTTCCCACTATTGGCCGCCACTGTACAAGCTACACGCTTGGCACCACCGCGTTTTTCGCCCGAATTTGACTCCCGTCAGCGAGACAATCTATAAGCAAGCCCACTGGCGCCACGATGTGCCGGAAGCTGCATCTATGATGGTTTTGGGCTTGTTGCTGTGGGTGGCTGCTTATTTCTGGATGCCGGAATATCACTGGGGCGCAGCAGCCGGTTGTGTTTATACTTTAGGCTTTTTGTTGAGTGCGATCGCCCGTGGTTGCGGCATCAAGGGTGCTGATGAATTAACCGACATCACCCATCAACCGGGAGACTTCCTCACTCCACCGGGAAATTGGTTGGTGAATAAACCTTACCATTGGCGGCATCATTTCGATAATCAAAATGCTTACTATTGTGGTACTTTCACGTTAATCGATAAACTTATGGGGACTGCACTTTCTCTTAAAGGCAAAACTGTAGCCGTCACCGGGGCATCGGGAACTTTAGGAAATTTGCTGTTAAAATATATTCACCAAGCTGGTGCAAAAGTTATCGCCCTCACATCGGGAAATCAAACAATTACTGTGAATATTGATGGCAAAGATTTGCCTGTGAAAACCATAAGTTGGCAAATAGGTCAAGAGGCAGACTTAGCAGAATTGTTAGAAAAAGTCGATATTCTTGTAATTAATCACGGCATTAATGTACAGGGTTCGAGAAGCCCAGAGGCGATCGCCAATTCCTACGAAATCAACACTTTTTCCGCGTGGCGGCTGATGGAACTTTTTCTGCTAACGGTGCGCACTAACGAAAATATAGCCAACAAAGAAGTTTGGGTCAACACCTCGGAAGCCGAAGTCATTCCGGCTGTCAGTCCCCTCTACGAGCTCAGCAAGCGGGCTTTGGGAGACTTGGTAACTCTGCGGCGACTGGATGCACCTTGTATTGTTCGTAAACTAATTTTAGGGCCGTTTAAAAGTAAGTTAAATCCGATCGGCATTATGTCGCCAGATTGGGTAGCCCAGCAAATTGTCAAACAAGCTAAAGCCGATGCCCGCAATATCATCGTGACAATTAATCCTTTGACATTGATACTCTTTCCGGTTAAAGAGTTTTTGGTTTCTTTGTATTTCCAAATTTTCAGCCGTCAGGTAATTTCCGAGGGCAAAGAAGCGATGACACCGGAAAAATCTACTGTGGGTACAAAGATTAATTGACCAATAAAAAACCCGGATTTTTAGCAAAACCGGGTTTCTCCAACTGAATCAAACGGGAGCATCCCGATTTTGTATAGGCGAAGCCTGACGGCAGACAATTTATATCGTTGACCGTTGCACCGTCAGGTGATTTAACCGGACCTAGAACACAGAGAACACAGAGAGAAATGAATACAGGACGATGAAGAGAGGAATTGATAGAAGCATGACCGCAGATAATTTATGAGTTAAAAGCAGAGATTTACAGCGGTCATGCTTCGCCCCTACGGATATATTTGCAAAAATGGGATGCTCCCTTTATAGCGGTCATGCTTCGACCCTAGGAATATACTTGCAAAATAGAGATGCACTCAATCAAATTAATTACTTACCTCAGACATTTCAATGACGCGGCCATCATAATCTTTTACCAAAAAGTTTAGTGGTTTTTCCCGGCGAATTTTATATTTCATGCCACGAGTTTGGACTCTCATTAATAGCTGATCCAAACATTCGCGATCGAAACAAACGTGACGCTGGCGATTTTTTTCCCCCGCCAGAGCACCGCTAATTACGTGCAATTGGGTGTTTTTCATTAACTGATACCACAAACCTTCGGAAGTGGCCATGGTTTGACTGTTAGTCCCCCTGCCGACATTGGGCGACAAATATAGTGGATCGATACCCGTTGTGCCCAAGGTTTGCTCGTAATTGTAGTAGTAGTGCAGCGGCACCTCTGCTACTGGCAGATCTAACATTCCCTCGTAAAATTGTCGAGCTTGCCCCAGATCTGATACCATCACGGTGTGTACCTTGGGTGCACTGGTGAGAAACATCCACATCGCCCCTGCATAGGCTGCTAGCAGCATCACCATAATGCCTTGAGTCGAAAACAAGCTGTCTAGGGGCAGCGATGGCAAGAAAGAACTTAAGTGCAAAGGGTGAAGTGCCGGGGTAATAATACTAACTGCTAGAGTCATGAATTATAAGAAAGGGTAAACAACGAAATTTATCAGAAAATTGGGTTTAAAACTCCGTCCTGATAGCAGGACGGCTTTTTCCCCGAAAGTGCATAGTCCCAAATCCTATTGTTGGTAACAACACTCGCAGTCGCCCGCGAGGCTTAAACTATTTAGAGAGCTCCCAAACAGCCTGTTAAGAACAGGTCTGATGACCTGACGGGTTCGACAATAATTATGGGAGAAGTCTATTAGGTTAGCCATATATGTTAGCAAAAACTAGCCGTTAGGGTCTGCGTGATGAAAGTCTTTGTCTACGGTACTCTCAAACCCGGTGAATGCAACTACCTCCGCTATTGCGAAGGAAAGGTTGTGTCTGCTTGTCCGGCGATCGCCCGCGGTCAGCTTTTTGCCTTGCCCGCAGGCTATCCGGCTATGATTTCTGGGGAAGGAAGAGTCTACGGTTTCCTCCTGTGTTTCGGCGACTCCGCTATTTTGCCAGATTTAGACGGACTTGAAGAATACGATCCTGAACGCCAACCCGCACAAAACGAATATCAGCGACAGGAAATCGAAATATTCGATCTCAATTGCCAATCTTTAGGTACTGCTTGGGCTTACTTGATGTTACCCGATCGCCTTCGTTCTCTCAGAGGCATCTTCCTGCCTGATGGGACGTGGAAAAATAGGCTGTATCTCTGATTTGGTATTTTGAGGCTCTGGGGGCGTGGAAAGCCTTATTTTTGGTTTATTGAGTGTTGACTGTTATGGCTAGGGCTTACGCAAAAAACCCGGTTTCTTCCAAAAATCGTCGATTTTTTCGACAGATATTCACGCAGAAACCGGGTTTTTGACCTTTAGCTGTATTTTATAATTCTGATGGTAGCAGATTTGATCTAATATCAATTCCGGTTGCACCGTCAGGTGATGTTGACAGTTGACAGTCAACCGGTTTCTGCCGATTTGACTAATCTGGATAAGTCGATCGCTTTTTGATGCTGGTTTTGTTGATTATATATTCTCTGATTACTGGCCAGATTGTGAAGTGCGATCGCCCATTTTGTTTTACTGTTTCAACTAATGACC
>RDXH01000101.1 GCA_004292745.1 Oscillatoriales cyanobacterium
AAAACACGCCCTAGGGGGGGGTGGGGATGCGAGGGGGATCTTGCAGTCGTCTATAAACAAAAGATACAAAGGATTTCAGGCGATTGTTGACACCAATGCCGCGAATTATATTCGGCTGGGCTGAATTGGAGGGGGATTTTTCCCAATATTTTTTGCAGTAATTTTCATCAATAATTTTACTACATTCAGTCATCAAATAACTCCGGTAGTCGATCGCGCAATTCAGCATTCAAACGTGGCAACTCATCCCGCATCTGCAAGTACCAGTCTCGCCGCTGTTGGTAGTGCCCGCACAGCAAACGGTTCTCCCGCACCCACTCGTAAGCATTCCCAGCTATTTGTCGGCGTGTTTGAGCATCGGAAATCAGCAAGTTTAGCTTATTTTCAAACTCTTTTTCTGAGCGATAAATTAACCCGGTTTCACCTTCGACAATTGAATGTTCGTACACCGTAGGACTTGCCAACACCGCCACTCCCCGCGCCGCACATTCAATGAATTTTAAGTCAGATTTCATTTCATTTATCTGGTTAGGAACTAGCGGTAACAGAGCGATATCGCAACTGTACATAATTTCTTGATACCGTTCGTAACTGCAAAATGACTCAAATTGTTTGTGTTCTGTTTCTAAGGAGTCAAAAAATAGGCTATCGTGAATCACTTTAACTCGAATTCGGTGTTTGTGAGCGACTAAAATTCGATTCAGCGCTGCCATAATTGGTTGCCAATCTTTTTCGCGATTTAGGGCTCCAAAAAAGATGGTAACAGTATCTTCTGCATAAGTGCGCGGTGGTGGTAAATAGGCTAATTGATTGGGAAACACTGTAACATTGGGATTGTACTGTAGTAAAATTTTGGCGAGGGGTTCTGTGGAAGTTTGAACGCAATGACAGCCACGGTAGCTGAGGTAATTGTTGTCTGCGTATTCCCGGCGACGGATGGGATTGTCGTCAATTTCAGCTACTATTAAATAGTCTTGTTGTAGGAGTTGTTTGATGCGGGGAAGATAGGCGGGATATTGCATGATTGTCCGCTGCCAAATAAATACTTTTTCTTCCGCTGGGAGTGGGGAAATTAATTCGAGTGTTTTCACACCAGATACGGTGCGGACACCGGGAATTGTAGCGCTAAATTTGTCCGGTTCCAATACTCGGAGGCGATCGCACCCTGTAGGTGCCATAATTATGGTTTGAATCAGCAATCTGCGTGGTTGTACAGGGGTTTTGGTCGATCGCACAATATAATATTCAGCACTGGTTTCCGTAGCAAAACTACTCGATTGTAGCTCTAATGCCTTGACCATGGGATGCAGCAATTGCTGAAATTGGGCAAAATTTTCGGTTTTGTGTCCCTTTCCTTGCAATTCGTAAACCTGCAATCCGGCTTGAGTAAAGAGTGATTGAATACTTTCTAGGGTAAACCAGTGCTGCATTTTGCCATCGGCATTTTCCCAGTGCCCGCGCAACAAATTGACAATGCGCCGCCAGTATTGAACATTGGGAATTCTGGCGAAAATTTGACCCCTGGGATGCAGCAAAGCACTGTATTGTTTGAGGACATCCCAAGGATTTTTGAGGTAAGGTAACAAATCGCCAAACACCAAACAATCAACGGTGCCTGGGGCGATGTCGAGACTGGCGATGTCGGTTTCTTCTATATTGGCGATCGCCACCCAGTTTAGCCGATCGACTGCTATTTTAGCTTTTTCTCGATCGCATTCAATGCCAATATATTGACAATGGGGATTTGTCAGCTTGTACTGTGCGCCCATAGCCCCCGTACCGCAGCCTATTTCGACAATGACTTTAGCATCCGGGGGTAGCAGATTCAAGAGGTCATGGTTGACGCGATCGATCACTTTCTCTAATTTGTGAGCATGGCGATGCCAGTATACAATGGCGATCGGCACATTTGTCAAGCACCAAATCAAGTAAAAAAAATTATAGCATAAACTATGAACCCTAACTTAGGAATTAACATCGCCGGCTACATCAACGGTGAATTTGGAGTTGGAGAAGGAGTCAGAGCAAATATTAGAGCCGCTGAAGCCGTCCAAATTCCCTTCACTATCAACAATTTCACCCGCAGTCCCCACCGCAGTCAAGACACCAGCTATCAAAACTTCAGCCCAGACAATCCTTATCCCATAAACCTAATTCAAGTCAACGCCGATGAAGTCAACACTTTCTTAAAACATTCTGGTTCCAGCTATTTTAAAAATCGCTATAATATCGGCTTTTGGGCCTGGGAAATGCCCGAATTTCCTCAAAAATGGCAACCAGTATTTGACAATTTTAACGAAATATGGACTTACAGCAACTACTGCGCCGAAGCAATTTCCCTAGTCTCGCCAATTCCCGTCATCAAAATAATGCCCAGCATTGATTTAGCCCCATCTTACCTAAACAGAAAATCCCTGGATTTGCCAGAAAATAAATTTATTTTTCTATTTATATTCGACTTTTCCAGCCGCATCGAACGGAAAAATCCTTTAGCTGCCATTCAAGCATTTAAGCAAGCTTTTGGTCAAGACGATCGCGTATTATTTATCCTCAAATCTTCCAACTCAGACAAAAACGTCAAAGATTTAGCATTGTTAAAATCCGCCATTGGAAATGCGACCAATATTCAACACTTAGACGGATATTTATCGAAAAATGAAATAAATAGTTTGCTCTACAATTGCGACTGTTATATATCCCTACATCGCTGTGAAGGATTTGGTTTAACCATGGCCGAAGCCATGTTTTATGGCAAACCCGTAATTGCGACTGCTTATTCATCAAATACAGAATTTATGAATGTGGGAAACAGCTTTTTAGTCAAATATAAATTAATTCCCCTTGAGGCAGATTGTGGTCCTTACAAAAAAGGCAATTTTTGGGCAGAACCGGATACAGAACACAGCGCTTATTTAATGCGGCATATATTCAATAATTACGGGGAAGCTCAACAAGTAGGAGCGAAAGCTGCGCAGGAAATTAAGAGTTTACTAAGTCCGCCAACAGTAGGTAAAAAAATTCAAAAACGTTTGGAATATATTGCTCAAATCACGCATAATTTTCAAAATTTAAACAATTCAAAAACTGCCTTGCTAAATCATCGCCCAACAAGCGATATAAATTGGGAATCCTCACCTCAAACAGTACAACCTTTGGTGAGTATTTGCATTCCGACATATAACGGAGCAGCATTTATTGGTGAAGCAATTGAGAGTGCTTTGGCTCAAACTTACCCTAACATAGAAGTGATTATATCCGACGACGGCTCCACAGACCAAACAATTGCGATCGCCCAATCATTCACCTCAAAAACCTCAGTAGATTTACGCATCATTCTCCACCGCAATTATGGCCTCTCGCAAAACTGGAACTTCTGCATTTCCCAAGCTAAAGGTAAATACATTAAATTTCTGTTTCAAGACGACTTACTCGCACCAGAATGTATTGAAAAAATGGTCAAACTTGCCGAAACACACCCAAATATAGGCATGATTTTTTCACCCCGTGGAATTACCATAGACGCATCTGAATCCAATCCCATTTTACAAAAAGCTTCCAAATCAATTAAAGATTTGTACAAAGGTTGGTCAAATTTAAAACCGATTCAGCCCGGACAAGAATTACTAGCAGATCCTAACTGTTTAAGCAACCCCATCAACAAGATTGGTGAACCGACTACCGTCCTAATTGCCGCCCGCGTTTTTGCCGAAATCGGATTATTTGATTCGGGATTATCTCAGTATGTAGACTTAGATATGTGGTGGCGAATTATGGGAAATTATCACATCGGATTTGTCCCTCAAACACTCTCCTCACTGCGGATTCATCCCGAACAACAAACTTGGAAGAATTTCTCTGCTGGTGAAAATCATAAAGATGTAGTCAGATTTTACCAGAAACTCCTAAATAGCCCTGAATACGGTTTTTTGAATCCCCAAATCCAACAGATTATTCAACAAAAATTAGATGCCAAAACTCAGCGAAATTCCTCTGAATTATCCAAGCTAATTCAAGATTATCAAAATCTTCCAACTAATGAGTCTACAGTCGGAAAACTGCGAAAATACCGCCAACAAATGGCTAAATATTGGCTGAATTTACCAGCAGAACAATGTGAAAATGCTTACAGGGGAGACCAGGGGAAAGCTCACCAATTGCTACTAGATAGTGGTATCAAACATGAAACCTTGACTGCGGAAGAACAAAGTTTTGTCCGGGAGTTATGTTCCACTTTGTCTCTAGGAGGAGAACTTATATATAGGCTGCAATATCTGCTAGCAGCTATGCTGTACCGCGACGCTTATCAGTTGCCATTATCCTATCAAAATGCAGCGATTCCTCAGTGGTTTTTTGACGGTTTTTTGAAATTCCTGTTTCAGTCTCCTATTTATTTTCAAGAAGCTGGAGAGGTGGCGGGATATGCTCAGTATTTGCAGCGTTTAATAGAGTACGTGGCGGGGAATATTGCCAGTTTTCCGGCTACGGAAATTTGGCGTTATTTGGCGCAGTTTATTGCGGAAAATCTCAGCTTGAAAAGCTTGTATCTCAGCGAAGGTAATCTCCTTGATGTTGGGAAGTTAAGAGATGATATTATTGAGTATTATTTAAGGAATATAGGGTCTAAAATAGATTTTATTTTTGAACATAGCGGCGCTGAACGCAGCAAAATTAAATTGGGGATTTGGCTGGATCAAATCTGTGCGGAACCAGAGACTTTTGCGGCCATGGCAAGTTTTGAATATTTAGACAGAAACAAGTTTGAAATTATTGTGTATAATTTCTATCCTTTGCCACAGGATTCCTTGGGTAAATACTTTGAAAGTCGGGTTGACAAGGTAGTACACCTGTCAGCAGACTTGCTCAGTCAAGTAGAGGAAATTCGATCGCACAATTTAGACATTCTGCTCCTGGGCACTAATACCACCGACACCCCCAAACCTAGCACTTTGCTGTCTCTACACCGACTAGGGCGCCTCCAAATAGCTGCTGCTCTATCGATGCCGGTGACTACCTGGGCTCGCAATATCGATCGCTTCTTGACCGGAAATTTAATATCCCCCCCAGATGCACCCCCAGAACATCGGGAAAAATTAATCACTTTAGAAGGCTCAGGAGTTTGTTTCAGTTATCCTGTAACCTCAGAAAAATCCACGGTTCAACCAACAAGAACCAGTTGGGGTGCAACGGAGCAATCTGTAATATTTATGTCCGGTGTCACAGCTTTTAAAATCATCCCAGAATTGAGAGCGACTTGGGCAAAAATAATTGCCTCAACACCGAATTCGATCTTAGTTTTATATCCCTTTCATTCGCGCCGGGAAAAATTTCCCATGATGCCTTTTTATCACCAAATGCGATCGCTATTTGCGGAATTTGGGATTGACAAACAGCGATTGGTGATGCTCAAGGCGTTGCCGACGGCTGCCGATTACCAAGAATGTTTGAAATTGGCTGATATATATTTAGACTCCTATCCCGATAGCGACGCTGCATCCCTAGTAGCACCCTTGTTGGCGGGGTTGCCGGTGGTGGTGAGAGCCGGCAAAACCGGGCGCTCTCGACAATGTGCAGCAGTAATCGCAGAACTACAACTTCCTGAATTGGTAGCAAACAGCGAGAATTCTTATGTGGAGATTAGCAAAGCATTGGGAAGTAACCCAGAATTGCGCCGGCACTATCGGGATCGAGTCCAAAGCCAAATGGCGACCAACCCAAAATTGTTGGACAGTCGCGCTTACTCCTTTAAACTCGGAACTTTGTTACAAGAGATATTTTTCAAGGGGATTTAAATGTGAGATGGGGCGGGTTCCCGTACCTACCCACCAGCAGATTGATGTTTGTAGAATCCGCTCTCAGGCCAGTTTTGGAGAATGTTGCCAGATGTAGTTGTTAGGGAACCCCCCCGAAAACCAAGCGTCAGGAAACAAACAGGAAGAGCGTTAGCCCGCTAAGGGTCTGCTATTATCGGGAAACTGAGGTAGCGTTAAATTCTGCCAAATATAGCCGACTCGCTACCTGGTGTCGATCGCTCGCGGTGAAAGCTGCCATCAGCACCCGTTAAAACGATCGAAAAGTAATAAGTTTACTCGGCTAGTCCTGGTAAATTCTATGGAACTATAAATGTTAGTGGTTTAGTGGTTGTCGCTCTTTTCCTACCACAGTTAGATTAAAAGGGGAAGCGCAAGTCAGTTGGAGACACAAAAATGACAGGACTTTTTCAAATCGGGGATAAATTACTGCAAGCTCAGGATATGCCATCGCTCCTGAAGCGCTATCAGTTGATGCCACAATTTTTGCGGGGCGTAATCATCGACCAAGCGATCGCATCCTTCAGTTGCAGCGACGAAGAACGCCAATCCGCCTTGGAGAACTTTCTGGTTCAGTACCAACTGACAGCCCCCGAAGCCAGAGAAGCTTGGCTTCGCAGCCAGCATATGACCCTAGAAGAACTTCAAGAAATGGTCACCAGACCCTTGCTGATCGAAAAATTCAAGCAAGAAACTTGGAGACCTAAAGTAGATAACTATTTTTTAACCCGCAAAGCCAGCCTAGACCATGTAGTCTATTCCCTGGTCCGCACTAAAAATCCAGCATTAGCCAACGAACTATACTTTCGCATCTCGGAAGGGGAACAAAGCTTTGCTGAAGTGGCCCAGCAATTTTCCGAAGGCCCAGAGTCCAAGTCCGGTGGCTTGTTAGGACCAGTACCCCTCAGCCAGCCGCACCCAGCAATCAGTAAACTTTTGTCAGTGAGCAAACCAAATCAACTTTGGATGCCACGTCCTCTGGCAGAATGGATGGTCATTATTCGACTAGAAAAATTCATGCCAGCTCAGCTAGACGAATCCATGCGACTGCACTTAATTAACGAACTATTTGAAACCTGGGTAGCCGAACAAATATCGAAAATAGGCCCGCTACAGCCGCTCTCTTCGGTGTCTTCAATCTCATGAAGATCTAGCAATGAGGGGTCAGTTACCCCCCATTGAGCCGTTGGACTGTGGAGACTCGATCGACTAACTCCGCATCCTGACAACCATCAAACAGTAAAGGGTGCGACTCAATTTTTCAATCTAAAATCTAAAATCTAAAATCTAAAATCGGATGACTTCTTCCGCTGTTTCCCCATCTGAGATTCAGGATTTCCTGGCTCAAACTCCCCCTTTTGACCGACTCTCGGAGACGGCACTCACCGCTTTGGTCGCGAAATGCCAACTGTTAGGTTATCGGACTGGGCAGCCGTTGTTTGAACGGGAAAAAATGCCGACTCAGGTGGCAATTATCTATGATGGTCAGGCCCGACTCCTGGGCTTTGACCAGCGCTCTCAACGCCACGTCAGTTTACGGTTGGTACAGCCCAAGGAAATTCTCGGCTGGGCGGGTTTGCTCAGGTGTGTTCCTTGCGAAACTGCGATCGCCTCTACAAATGTAATTGCGATCGTCATACAGGCAGAAGATTTTCTCAGCTTACTCGAAAAACAGCCGCAATTTGGAGAAGCCTTTCGCGAACATTGTTCCTTGAGCGAAGTATTTGAACTGTTGAGCCTAGAATTGCAACGCCAGGCCGATTCTTCCTCTAACCTCAAGGACATCACTGTGCAAGCTTGGCAAGATGCAAAAGTGATCAACCTGCCCAATGGTAACAAAAAAACCCAAGAGCTCGCCAAAGAGTTAGAGGGCGATCGCATTTGGCTAGTCAGCAGCGGCGTCTTGGGCGACTTTCCCACCGGCAGTCGCTTACATCTTAACGGCGAAGCCAAGTCCCTAAAAGTAGAAGGCCGCCTGGGCACTCGCTTGGTAGGCTTCCGGGAACCCCCACCACCAACACCAGAAGCAGATCCCCTAAACGATCCCACAGAAATCGAACCAGGAGACTTGGAGAACCAGAGTCTCTTTGACAAAGTAACCATCGCCCCACCGCGTCCCCCAGAACCCTCATCGGGCCAAACCAAGGATGCTGCTAAATACCCAGTTTTCCGGGGCCGAGGGCAAATAGACGGGCCACTAGCTTGCTTCCAGATGTTAAGCAAGTATTTTGGCATGAAGTTTCGTCGAGATATCATCCGCAAAGTTCTCGACAATCAGTTAAAAACCGCTGGTTCCATCAGTATCCAAGCCTGTGGTGCGATCGCCCAAAGCATCGGCCTGACACCTCAAATGGCCCAAGTACCAGCAGAAGCCATCAACCGCATCAAAGCCCCGGTACTGATTAAATGGAAAGACAGCTTTGCCATTATTTACAGCATCACCGAGCAGGAATTAACCATCGCCAGCCCCGAAGAAGGGCTAATGCGAAAGCGCGTAGCTCAGTTTAGAGAAGTCTGGGGAGAATCTGGAGAAGTCCTGCTGCTACAAGCCCCGCAAGTTGAACAAAAAGAACAGTTCAGCTTCTGGTGGTTCGTGCCGGCGTTGATGGAACACAAGACAGTATTTATTGAGGTGTTGCTAGCCTCGTTTTTTGTGCAACTATTCGGTCTTGCCAATCCCTTAATTAGCCAAGTAATTATTGATAAAGTATTAGGTCAGCGCAGCATTGATACCCTAGATATTTTAGGAGCATTTCTGTTAGGAGTTGCCTTGTTTGAAGGACTCCTCAATGCTTTGCGTACCTTTTTGTTCATAGACACTTCCAACCGCATAGATGTCAAATTAAGTGCCGAAGTCATCGACCACTTACTCCGGCTTCCTCAGAATTACTTTGACAATCGGCGCGTGGGAGATTTGGTCTACAAATTTAGCATGATGGGCCAGATTCGGGAATTCATGACCGGTACAGCCCTGACAGTAGTTCTCGATGCAGTATTCTCGGTGGTTTACGTCGCCGTGATGCTCTCCTACAGCGTTCAGTTAACGGCAGTATCTTTGGCCGTCGTACCAGTGCTTGCCCTGATGATCGTGCTGATCAATCCCCTGGTGCTGCGCCTGATTAAACAAAGAAATATGCGTTTTGCTGACTCTCAATCTTATTTAGTGGAAGTAGTCAGCGGGATTCAAACTGTTAAGGCGCAAAATATTGAATTGAAATCCCGCTGGGAGTGGTCTAGCCGCTATGCTAAATACATTACTGCCAGTTTTAAAACTATTATTACGGGGACTACAGCCGGTACAGTTAGTAGCTTCTTAAACCAAGTTGGTAACTTAGCTCAGTTGTGGGTGGGAGCTTATTTAGTATTGAAAAATGACATCACTTTGGGTCAGTTAATTGCTTTCCGAATTATTTCGGGGAACGTGACAGGTTCATTGCTCAGGTTTGTCAGCGTTTGGCAAAGTTTCCAAGAGGTGTCAATGTCGATCGATATGCTTAAGGATGTCGTCGATACGCCCACGGAAACCAGCGATGAAGACCGCAGTAACATCCCCATGCCCGCAATTCAAGGACAGGTGGCCTATGAGGAGGTTTCTTTCCGATTCCTCGAGAGCGGTTCCCTGCAATTGGCCAATGTGAATTTGGAATTTCCGCCTGGTAGTTTTGTGGGAATTGTGGGGGGAAGTGGTTCCGGTAAGAGTACGGCGATGAAGCTGTTGCAGCGTCTGTATCCGCCACTGTCTGGTCGGATTTTTATTGATGGCTACGACATTGCCAAAGTGGAATTGTATTCCCTCCGCAGCCAACTTGGGGTGGTGCTCCAAGATACTTTGTTGTTTAACTGTACGGTGCAGGAAAATATTGCTCTGAGCAATCCCGACGCGAGCACGGATGAGATTGTCCGAGCTGCGAAACTAGCAGTAGCCCACGATTTTATTATGGGCTTACCCGCTGGCTATAATACGGTAGTGGGAGAGCGGGGTTCTTCCCTTTCTGGGGGTCAAAGGCAACGTTTGGCGATCGCCCGGACAATCTTGCAAAACCCCAGACTACTGATTTTGGACGAAGCTACCAGCGCCCTAGACTATCATTCCGAACGCCAAGTTTGTAATAACTTAGCAGAAGCTTTTAAGGGTCGCACGGTGTTTTTCATTACTCACCGTCTGACTACCATCCAAAATGCGGATGTGATTATTATGATGGATCAAGGTGCTGTAGTCGAGCAGGGAACTCATAAAGAATTAATGAGTCTTAAAGGGCGTTACTATTGCCTCTTCCAACAACAAGAGTCATCTAACACTTGATAACCAAACAATTACCAAATAACTAATAACAAGTAAACCCATGGCAATGAAATCCATAATGCTCTCAGAGCAACCAGTCATTCTAGAAAAACCAGCGATTTGGTCCCGCTTGTTTTTGTGGATGATCATGTTGATGACCACTTCAGCAGTAGTTTGGGCCTATTTTGCTAGCGTCGAACAATCCGTACCCGCCGTCGGTCAATTGGAACTCAAAGATGGTGCCAGAGACATCCAAGCGCCTGCTACCGGGGCGGTGGTGAGAGTTCACGTCGAAAATGGCGATCGCGTAGAAAAAAACCAGCCTTTGCTTACTTTTAATCCCGTTGCATCCAGTGCCGATTTCACCTCCCTTAAGAAAACGAAAGAAGCCCTGGAAAAGGAAAATAAATTTTATCAAGATGTGGTTAATGGCAGAATTCAAGGTCCGATTCCTTCTAACCTAGAATCAACCATCAAAGATAGGCAAAGCATCGCTGCACAAAATCAAGTGCTCCAAGCCTTAATTGACGAACTCTACCTGAACCGGGGAGCCAGCGGCAATTTTGATGCAGCTCAGCAAGGACTTTATGTTAATTATCGATCGGAATTTCTGTCTCGTGCAGCCGCCGTCCAAGGACAAATTCAGGAGTTGCAAAAACAACTCAAGCAAGCTGAAGATGCCGAAAAAGCAGCAGGCGATCAAATGACAGTCGCCCAGCAACAACTGGGTTTTGCTCAGAACCAATTAAACTATTCTCAGCAGCAATTAGATTCTGCCAAAGAGCAAGTAAAATCTGCCGAATCTCAGAAAATCTTAGCCGACGAACAGTTAGCCAAGTCCCAACAGGTGCTCAAGTCCAATCAAGGCATTTTGAGCAGACTAGGCCCATTGGTGGAAGCAGGAGCGATCGCTGAACTCCAAAAAGAAAAACAGGAACAAGATGTTTTCCGAGGCCAAAGCGATGTGCTGAAACAACAAGATCAAATCAAGCAGCGCGAAGGTGAAATAAATGCCCGTAAAGGCGACATCAATACCCGCAGAGGTGAGATAAACACCCGCAGAGGTGAGATTAACGCCAGACAAGGTGACATCCAAAAAATCACGGCTGAAATCCAACGCCAGCGAGGAGAGCAAGAACGAATTCAAGAATCGATTAAACGAGCAGAGGAACAGTTGAAAAACACCAAGGATTCCTGGGCAAAAGAACTCTATACTAAAATTTCCGAAAACCAGAAACAAATTGCCAGCAGCGATTCTCAACTGAGTCGGTACAAAGTAGAAAACCTGAAAAAGCTATCAGACATCAATTCTCAACTGGAAAAGGCACAGGAAAACCGTAACACTCAAGTTCTGAAGTCCCCAGTATCCGGCGTGATTTTTGATTTGAAACCTTCTACCAAGGAGAAATCTAAATTGGATCTGGCAAAAGATCCGATCTGTCAATCCATTATTAACTCAGTGTTGAAACCGGGGGAACCGCGCCCCAAACGCTGCGAAGAGGCTTATTATGAAGCGCAGCAAACTGAGAAGTTGCTCAAAGTTTTGGATGATGAAAACGGCTTACAAGCAAATGTTTATCTAGAAAACAGCAACGTAGCCCTGGTATTGGATGCTTTGAGACAGAAGCGGGCAAAATTAGAGCAGTATCACGGCAAACAATTGGATGGAGAAAAGATTGACTGCGAAAAAGGTAAGAGTTGCACTTGTCCTGAAAAGGAAGTTAACAGAGATAAACTGGGTTTAACTAAATACCAATGCGTGCCTGTGGAAGTGAATGTAGAAGCTTTCCCGGCAATGGAATTTGGTACTGCTGAGGGTGAAGTGATAGATATTAGCAGCGATGCTTTGGCTCCCACAGAACTGCGGAAATACTACGCTTTTAAAACCACTATTAAGCTCAAAAATCAAAAGTTTGTGTTGAACAAAGACAAGCCCAATCAAGTGGAGGTTAATTTGCAGTCAGGAATGGCAGTGAGTTCTAATATCAATATTGGTAAGCGTACTGTTTTGCAGATGTTTATCAACCGATTTACTGGCAAACTAGATACCTTCAAGACTGTTAAATAGCCACTAGAATTCAGCGATTGCAGGGCTTTTATAAAACCGATAGTCCGGCAGGGGTTTTAACCCCTGCCGATGGAGCAAAAGTCCTCTAAAGAGGACTCATATCAATTCCGGTTGTATCGGAATGATTTAACCGCGAAGGCGCGAAGGACGCGAAGGAAGAGAAGAGAGAGTTTAATAATTCCAATGAAGAGAGGATTTGATATCAGAAGAAGAATTTTCAACCATTAGTCATCTTTGAGAGGACTGTCACTATTAGACAGGGAATTCATATCCCGCTATATTAAATAGATTGCTGATATTTTTCCAACAATTCCGGGATGTAATCATAGCCATCAACTCCGATCGCCGGAATGATACTTCCTCGACTCTTAGCCAAAGACTCTTTAAAAGCCTCAGCCCCCATTTGTCCCCGCAAAATAGTCAGCAAACCCGCCGATTGACGCCACTCCATCGCCCCAATTTGCTCCAAAGTATACATCCCCAAACTGCCAGCAAATATCGCTTTTTCTAGCTGATTAATGCTATAATAAGCTTGAGCTAAATAAGCCAAATTCAGACCTTGCAAATACAAGTCTCCCGAAAATTGGGCAGCTTGCCAACCTTTGAGCAAATACTCGATCGCACTTTCGGAATTTTCCAGCGCAATTTTAGCAATCCCCAGACTGCTGGAACAAAAAGCTTGACTTTGCCTATCTCCCAACCTTTCCGAAAGCAACAAACCTTGTTCCAAATAGCCGATCGCACTTTCATACACTTCTGGTTCCACATCCTCCAACTGCCGCGCTTGAAACACCTCGCTATAACCCAAATTAGCTAGGGCATTCGCCTCACCTTGGCGCTCACCCGCTTGTCGTGCCAAAATTAAAGCCCGCTGACTGTAATTAATTGCTTCCTGATAGTTTTTCTGAGAAACATAGTTGCGGCTGATGTGATTGAGATTAGCAACTTCGCAGGCTTTATCATCTTCCAGACGGGCAATTTCCAGCGCTTCTTTGTGCAGTAAGATCGATCGCTCATAGGCTCCCACAGCCCGCATCGAATAACCCAACAACGTCAAAATTCGAGCCTTAGCTTGAGTACCTTCAACCCGTCGCAGCGGTTCATCCAAATACTCCAAAGTATGCCGCAGAGATTTGCCATCAAAGGAGGCAAAAATCCCACCGTAAAGTGGAAAGTATTCTCGCTGAGAAAAAGCGCGCAAAATTTGTAGTGTTACTTGAAAACAAGCATTTGCCAACTGTTCGCCACTTTTGGTATAATTGTTAAATCCGCTAGCTAACTGACTCCAAATTACCGAAAAAGTAATGTAAGTAGAAATTGAAGCTTTGGTTGACTCTTTGGAATCGTAAACTTGCTTATCAAACCATGTCGCTAAAGCCCGCTGCAAGCACTGCAAGATAATCGCCAATTCCACCAAAGCACCCAATTCTAAACTCGATTGTTTCGCAGCTAATTCAACTATCGATTCACCGATCGCAATTGTCTGCAAAAGAGCGTGAGGAAACGGACTTTTCACCTTTTTTGCCCAAAAAGCCCAAGGTCCGTTTTGTTCGGGACTAGCGCCAAATCCTAGCTGCTGTGGCTGATAAATCCAGCCTACGAGTTCCGGTTCCAATCGTTGCCAAGATTCTAAACCTTTGGCAATCCCGGCGGTGATTTGCTGCAAGTCTCGCTCGGTTTCGGGATTGGAAGTTTGCAGCATTTGTTGGTGCAATGATTTTGCCAATTGCTGCAATTGATCGAGAGTCAGGGGAAGTTCTTTGTTGGGGTCGATTACTTGGAATAATGTCAGGAGACGGCTGTTAGGTTCGGCGGTGAGGATTTGTTGGATGGCTGAGGCGATCGCACTGGAAACTCGGTTGTCCTTTTGCCACCGTTCCCATTCTCCTTGGATGGTTTTTAGCGCTCTGAGGGTGCGATTTGCTTTGGCTTGTTTGATTTCGTCCTTTTCATTTCTAAGCAGGTTTTCAGTGGCATCTAGGCGTTCTCCAAAGCAGCGTTCAAAAATTTCGCCCGTGCCTGTGCCGATGTCTTGCACGAGCATTTGATATACTTGTTCTTTGGAGCGAATTTGACCTTTGAGGGTGATTTCGACGATTTTGTCGATGAGGGCTAAGTAGCGATCGCGCAATGAGGTAGATTCTGGCATAAGTAATTTTTTGTTAATAATTTTTTATGGACAGTGCTAGCAGCATTTGACGCTAGTATTTAATTTTACAGCTCCTCTGGATTTATGCCCATTGCTCTGAGGCGATCGGCTAAACGATTTGCTCGATCCCTTTCTGATTCAGCACGTTGCCTTTCTGATTCAGCTTGCTGTTTTTCAAATTCAGCACGTTGCTTTTCTGATTCAGCACGTTGTCTTTCAATTTCAGCTTGCTGTCTTTCAATTTCAGCTTGCTGTCTTTCAATTTCAGCTTGCTGTCTTTCAAACTCGGCTCGTTGACTTTCCAATTGAGCTCGCTGTCTTTCAAATTCTTCAGGAGTCGGAATCAAATTCCCATTAAGATCGTACCAGCGCAGCCACAACCTTTCATTTTGCAGGAAAGCACCTTGCCACAAACCCAAACTCAACTGAATTTCCGGTATCCAAAATCGAGAACCTGTAATTCTCTCATAAACCTGCCACTTAGTCGGCGGTTTGTTTGGTTCTGATTCTGTCAGCCCCAAATCTTCATCTTCCGTACTTGGTGATAGAAATTCGATCGCAATTAAAGGATTGACAGCTTCGTCCCAAATCACGTAACTTTGGCGCAAGTCTCTGTCTTGGTAAAATCTCGAAACGCCCACAACTAAGTACCAATCGGGTCTTTTGTACCAATTGGGATGGTTGGAGTCGTAATATAGATTGAGATCGCTGGCCGAAAATACGCGATCGGCTGGATAATTAGAAGGAATGCAGCTAGCAGACAAAAGTTGTGCTTGCCATTGATGATATTCGTCAGGCAAACCAGGCTCCTCCGGGTCTTCACTGGGTAGATCGTACATCGTCGGCAACGCTTTTGCTGGGGAAGATTGCGAATCTGGTATGTACATTGTTATA
>RDXH01000102.1 GCA_004292745.1 Oscillatoriales cyanobacterium
GTTCAGCCGAGGCGGGTTAATCCGCTCAAAGTAAAAGTGAAGGGGGAGGGACTTGAAGCCTCCCATGTCTATAAATGACTATACTTTTGCCAGCTATTACAAAACAGTCGCCAGTATCAACTTCCCTGAGCAACCTCAACAAATTATAGCGATTTCTCTCGCCTACAACAGCACGCCAAAGCACAGAAAACTAACAAATAATCTCCGATCCCATGCCGAAACCCGACTTATTAAATAAGTCGGGTTTCGGAGTCACCTAGAGTCGATTTGTTCAATCTCAAATCTCCAATTTTAAATCGATTTAATTTTCCTTCGTCCCGTCCAAATATGCTTTAACTTCCCTCAAAACTTGTCGATTTCCATCAAAAGTAATCAAATTAATAGCTTCATCAAAAGAACTCCAAGCAGAATTTTGAACTTCCTCTACCTGCAAAACAACATCCATTGAATTGACAAAAGCCACAAAATAAGTAACAGTCTTTTCAATTACCTCCCCTTGCTTAGCAAAGGCATAATGTTTCACAGAACAGGGAGCAGATTCTTGAACAAAAGAATAATATTCCACAAAACTAGGCTCCTCCACCACTTCATAATCACGGATGCCAGTTTCCTCTTCCAATTCCCGTTTCGCCGTTTCCAATGCAGATTCTCCAGGATCGGCATGACCTTTGGGAAACGCCCAATGTCCGGCTTGATGTTGAATTAATAAAAACAAAGTATCAGTTGCATTCACAAAAACTGGCACTATTCCAAAAGCTTCATCTTTCATGGTTTTTCTGTTTCCTATTACTAACTAATCCCAATCTTTTTTTCTTTAGTCCGCGGAGGCGGACTTCGTTTGTGTAGACGCGAATTCTATTCGCCGGGAATTTGTGTGTAGTTTTAACTTATTTCCACTAAAATTCCCACCCCAAGCGAGTAGGCTGTTCATAAATTCGCTTCAAAGTATTAACATCCTTGACAGAAATAGGTGGAGGATTCCTCACTTGAGCAAAATAAAGCACATCAGTTTCCATCAAACTATGACCCCAAATTCCCAAAGCATGACCAAACTCGTGACGCGCCACCGCAGCCATATATTTACCCACCTGATTCGGATTCAGATAAACCGAAAACCGATGAGATAACACTGTTTTATCGCCATCGTTGCGGGTGTATAATTCATAGACAGATTCTCCCGATCGCGATCGCAACAACCCTTGACGCAAAGGTGGAGCCTGAATTAAAATTTTAATATCAGCCACCTCGGAATTATCCACCACTACCAACGGCAAATAAACCCCCCATTCCCGAACAATACCCAACACAGCCTCAACCCATTCAAGAGAGCGATTGGTATTAACCGGAGGTTGCACATAAACCCGAATTGGAAATTTTGACCAAACCAAATGACCGACTGTCGGGGGCTTTATGCGATCGAAATAATCGCCACTATCAGTGGAATCTTGCCAATTAGCCAGTGTTGGTGGCAAAGAATGAACCTGTGGAGAGGGCCAACTATCGGGGAGAGGAGGAAGACTCGCAGCAGGAGCATTAACCTGAGTCAAAATTATCAGGCTAAAACAACATAAAGCGACTGAAAACAGTGTCCAAAATCTTCTGGTAACTTTCCACAACCACATTTTTGCAACCGCAGTTAAACCTCATATGTTGCACCATTTTCAAGAACAGGCAAAATGCCTGTTCTACAAAGAATCAATGGGTGCATCTGTGTTTTGCAAATATATTCCTAGGATGCTCTAGCCCTTACAAAACCGGGATGCTCCCGAATCAATTTGATTGTGGCACGTACATCTAGCCCGTGAATTATTGCCTAATCTTATAACTTAGGAGTCAACCAACCAGCACTCAAAATCACTGTCAAACCTATAAAAACAATAGCCAAACCCCAAGTAATCCGATTCAGAGTAGTCTCAGCACTCTTGGTACTTGTAAACAATTGAGCTTGTCCTCCAATACCTCCAATGCCATCACCTTTAGGACTGTGCAGCAACACAAAAATCACAAGTCCAAGAGCAGACAAAGACCAGATAACTTGTAAAACAGAAACAATATTCATAATTGTGGGTAATTGGTAATCGGTAATTGGTAACTTATTATCATATCAAATCCGGTGGAGAGTCCGCAATTTATGTAGGGACACGGCAATTCCCATTCGTGTCAACTTAACGTTAAACCCAGTCAGAGACTGTTGTTTGACTATTAAATCTAGATCCCCCCTAGCCCCCCTTAAGAAGGGGGGAACCGGAAATGGCTCTTTCGTCCCCCTTCCCCCCTTGGGGGCAGGGCTGTTTCATTCTGGTGATAAATCATCGTTTTGTAGGGGTAGTGCCACCGTGCCTACCCTCCCCGTCCACTGCGTCCCTACTACAATCGGACTCGCACCGGAGAGCGATTAGCACGAACTTCAAAATCAGCCGATCGAATCATAGAACGTCCTGTCATCTCAGGAGGCTGAGGCAATCTCAAAAACTCTAAAATCGTCGGTGCAATATCAGCCAAACAGCCATCTTCCCTCAAAGGAACATCCGTTCCGTGACCAGGAATCTTCAGACCTTCGCCTTCTACCAGAATAAACGGCACTGGGTTAGTAGTGTGAGCGGTCCAAGGATTTCCATCCTCATCAAACATCTGCTCAGCATTACCGTGGTCAGCGATAATAATTGCCGTTCCCCCAGCTTTGGTAACGCCAGTCACCAGCCTCCCCAAACATTTGTCCACAGTTTCGATCGCACTTACAGTGGCATCCATCATCCCCGTATGACCCACCATATCGGGGTTAGCGTAGTTAATCGCCACAAACGAATAAATACCCTTCTCAATCGCCGCCAGTGCCCCATCCGTCACCAGGGCCGCCGACATTTCAGGTGCCTCATCATAAGTCGCCACCATCGGACTCTGCACCATTTCCCGGTCTTCTCCCTCAAAAGGATCTTCTAGACCTCCATTAAAAAAATAAGTCACATGAGCATACTTTTCAGTTTCCGCCGTCCGCAACTGCCGCAAACCCTGTTTCGAGATCACCTCACCGAGAATATTGTTCAAATTCTGAGGTTCAAAAGCCACCAAAACTGAAGACAACTTCGGATCGTATTGAGTAAAACTAGCAAAGGTCAGCGGCTCAATTAACTGCCGTTCAAACCCTTTTAAAGCAGGAGCCACAAAGGCCTGAGTCAACTCTCTAGCCCTGTCCGGGCGAAAATTAAAGAAAATCAGCCCATCGCCGGATGCCACTGCTCCGGGCGCAATGCGGGTCGGGAGGGCAAACTCGTCCGTCACCCCTTCACCATAAGATGCCTGCAATACCTCCACAGCCGATCGACCATCAGGTGCGCCCTCAGTCGTCATCACATCATAGGCACGTTGCACCCGATCCCAGCGCTTGTCACGATCCATCGCATAATAGCGACCGCTGAGAGTGGCTATTTTGCCAATCCCTACCTGTTGGATATAACCTTCTATTTTGGCAAGAGCTTCCACACCCTCTTTTGGAGTAGTATCGCGGCCGTCGGTAATGGCGTGAATGCAAACCTCAGAAATGCCCTGGGCTTTTGCCAATTGCAGTAAGCCTAGAATATGACTGAGATGGGAATGAACCCCACCTTCGGAACAAAGGCCAGTCAGGTGCAACTTCCCGCCCCTAGCTTGGACTTCCTCGCACAGCTTAACTAGAGCCGGATTGCTCAGCAAAGAACCATCTTCCACTGCATCAGAGATCCGCACCAACTCTTGAGGGACTACCCTACCCGCACCCAGATTCAAGTGACCAACTTCGGAGTTGCCCATTTGCCCTTCGGGTAGGCCTACAGCTCTGCCAGAAGTGCGAATCAGAGTTCTGGGATAAGCTGCCCAGAGACTGTCCATAACTGGTGTTTTTGCGGTAGCGATCGCATTTCCGTCTTTTTCTTCACGATAACCCCAGCCGTCTAGAATAATCAGCACTACAGGAGATACAAACGCTTGTGCCATGACAATACCCTATTTGCAAGTTTGACACTCCCCAGTCTAAAGACGTGGGGATTCTTCATTCACAGGGAGATGCCTTGCAAAAGCAGTGCCTTTACTTGGTCTTACTCTCCCTCCCGAAGCAGTGGCGGTATGCCCTACCGCCAGAATTCGTAACCCTTCATCCCGAATATTCTTAGCGGCATTGATGTCTCTATCGTGGTTTTCTCCACACTTAAGGCATTGCCAACTACGAAGATCTAAGCTCAAACTATCAACAGGATTTAAGCAGTTACTACAGGTCTTGGAACTGGGGAAAAATCTGTCAACTTCTAGATAGATTTTTCCTTCCCATTCAGCCTTGTATTTCAACATAGTACAGAATTGACCCCAGCCAGCATCACTAATTGATTTTGCTAGTTTAGGGTTTTTGACCATGTTGCTGACGGCTAGATTTTCGACCACTATGACTTGGTTTTCGTCAACTAATTTACGACTTAGCTTGTGGAGAAAATCTTCACGGCAACGAAGGATTTTAGAGTGAACTTTAGCAACTTTAACTCTAGCTTTCTTGCGGTTATTAGAGCCTTTTTGCTTGCGATTAAGTTTCTTTTGTCTCCTCGCTAATCTTCCTTCGTAGTTACGATAGTATTTAGGGTTCCCATGTTTAGTCCCATCTGATGTAATCGCAAAATGGGTTAGTCCAACGTCTATCCCGATAGCTTTTCCTTCTGATGATTTTTGGGGCAAATCCTGACCATCATCATAAAGACAAGATGCAAAATATTCGGCTGATGGATTAACTGAAACCGTAACCGACTTTAAATCTCCCTCGGGTTGCCGTGAAACTTTGCCATAGACTTTGCCGATTTTAGGTAATACCAGAACATCATTTTTTAACTGACAGTGCTGAGGAAATCTAATCGACTGCCTATTTTGCTTTTTCTTGAAGTTAGGATATTTAGCTCTACCTGCCAAAAAATTAAGGAAAGCACTAGAAAGATTTAAAGCGGCTTGCTGTAATACCTGCGATGGGACTTCGCTTAACCACTCATACTCTTTTTTTAGGGAAGGCAGAAGCTTGATTATTTCGTTTCTGCTTAATCCTTTTCCAGTTTGTTTGTAAGTTTCGGATGTTAGATTGAGAGCGTAGTTGTAAAACCATCTAGCACAGCCAAACGACTTGGCAAGCAAAATGGATTGCTCATCGGTCGGATAGATTCTGTACTTGAATGCTTTTAACATTTTGCTTACCACACTAAATTTACTATGGTAAATTGTTTGGTCAAGAGTGTCAAGCCGTCCTCCGCTACGCTAAAGGACGGGGTTTTCAACCCAAATTTTCGAGAATTTTAGTTTTTTTTCTTTTTTACGGAATGAAATTTTCATTCACTATTAAAACGGCAAGTTAACATAATTCACCTTCAGATGTCAAGACTATGGACCTTTGCAATAGTTATTGTGGCACAGGTCAAACAGTCTGTTCCAGAGGGGCTTTTCTGGAGAGGTCTAGGGCTGTGAGGGGAAAAATTGCGGACTCAAGGCGATGGCGATGGTCGGGGTAACGGTGAGAACGGTGGGAATGACACCAGGGGGAACTTGGCAATTGTGAAGCGATCGCATAACATCGAACACAGATAAACTAAAAGCGATAACAGGCTGTAATTGCAAAGCCTTGTTGGATCTTGTAATCAAGCATTTAGGGGCGATCGGCAATGCACAAACTTTTATATTTTGCAACTATAGGACTACTAGCTTTCTCGATCGGAGGCTGTGGTGACGGTGGGGGTGGCAACACAGCCAGCCCCAGCCCCACTCCTGGTGGAGCTTCTCCATCAGCAGCTAGCTCCACCCCAGGAACTCAGAATTTCCCGTCTCCAGTCGTAGCCGCTCAGCCTCCGGGGTTAATTCGATCGACCAACCCAGACCAACGGGCACAACAGAGTGCCACAGGGATTGGCGACAACAAGAGCCAGCCCAAAAACCCACCGGCCCCTGGTGGGCCCATACCGTCGGGAGCGTTGACACCAAATCCTGCTCAGATAGACCCCTTTGGGCCGCTGCCACCGATCGCACTTCAAAACCCAGCCGGAGCTAATGTAGAAGTTGGTCAGATTGCCAATCCGTTCCCCAAACTGCCACAACGACAAGTTGCCCTGCTACCGAAACTGCCAGAGTCATCGCCTCCCCCCAAAATAGAGCCGATCGCTCCAACTGCGAGTCGCAACAATTCACCCAGGAGCGGTCAATCCAGCACTAGGATAGTAACAAGCTCCCAGACAGACCCTTCCCAATCAGGGGGCAATGGGACCCAAATTGGCTCTCCACGCCAAATTCAGGGCCTCAATACTCCTCAATTTGGCCGTCGCCCTGGACAGCCCGGTTTGCCAGGGGGCGAGGGGGCCCAAGTTGGCTCCCCCCGCCCAGTTCCCGGCATAAATACTCCTCAACTAGGAACTCGTCTAAATCCAGCAACCACTACCGGTAGGAATCCCCGCCGTCCAGCAACCCTGCGCGCGCCCCAGCCCATTGCAGCTACACCCCTAGGAGTGCCGAATCTGCCAGCACTGCCAGTAGACAAGCGCCCACCCCAGTGGAGAGCGCCCAATCCTATTGCCAGAAGAGTTACTAGCACTCCTAGCCGTCCAGCACCCCCGCGCCCGCCCCAGCCCATTGCAGCTAGACCCCTAGGAGTGCCGAATCTGCCACCACTACCAGTAGACAAGCGCCCACCCCAGTGGATCGACCCCAATCCGCCTCCGGTCAAGCAAGTGCCTGCAATTCCTGCGCCTCCACCACCACCTTCTACTGACCTCGCTACAGGCACTGAAGTCAGTGGGGTGGTCAAAGTTGGGAGCGAGACGCAAGTGATTGTCAGAGTACCGAATGAACCAACCAGTCGATATGTCAAAGTCGGCCAGCGGTTGTCTAACGGGCAAGTGTTGGTGAAGCGGGTTGATGTCAAGTCAGGAGCAGACCCGATCGTGATTCTGGAGGAAAACGGCGTTGAGGTAGCCAAAGCAGTTGGGGAAAAACCCCCAAGTCGCGAACAAAAACCCGCCAATGCAGTTATTGGCAGTTTGCCAAATCCTAATAGAGCGACGGGACGCTAACAATTGACTGTAAAGCATGAAAAATGCTAAGGGCAAAAACTTTAATTTTTGCCTTTTTGTATTTAGGGCTGACTTCGATATCAGCCCGCCAAATCTGTTAGTCCTCCCGCCAGTCCGCCAGGGAATGAATTCCCTGTCTAATAGCTAAAGTCCTCTAAAGAGGACTAATGAGTTGAAAATTCTTCTCTTCAGTCCTCTTGAGAGGACTTGAGCTTTGAGGCAGGGGTTTCAACCCCTGGCGGACTATAGGTTTGACGTTAAGTTGACACGACGAAAGGCTCTTGGAGTGTCCCTACAACCAAGACACAGCAATTAGCGCTCCTGAAAAATCAACATTAGGATTGAAAAATACCAGATATTTCAGCAAGTCTTAGCTGCTCTAAAATTCCTATTACTATTACTCTCAAGTCAAAGGAGATTTCTCATGCTCGGTTCAATTCAAAAATTAGGGATCGTGATATTAGTTGCTTCTTACATCGGAGCTGCCACTAATCTCTTGAATCCCCAGCAGTCAATGGCTCAACCAAAACCCGATGCAAAACCAGAACAAGGCAAACGCCCTCCCGTCTGTCAAGGCAATCCTCCTACAGGGAGAGTTAAATGTAATTATGAGGGAGCAGACAACTACGAGGGAGATTTCGTCAACGGCCTGCCCGATGGTACCGGAGTTTATGTCTATGCTAATGGCGATCGCTACGAAGGACAATTTCGGAATGGAGTACCCAACGGCAGAGGGACATTTATTTTTAAAGATGATGGGCGTTACACAGGGGTATTTCAAGACGGCACGATGAGGTCTGGGACGGTGGTTTTTCCCAATGGGGAGCGCTACGTCGGAGAGTTCGGAGTTGTCAGAAATGTTCAAACTAATGTGATTAGCAGCCAACCTGCGGGGCGGGGTCAATTTTTTTATGCTAATGGCGATCGCTATGAAGGACTATTCTTTGCTGGTGCGCCCTTTGGACCTGGGGTATTGGTGCGGGGAGACGGGACTCGCTGTTCTGGCAGGTTTTTCAATCTCGCACTGGATGCTTCTGTTAGTTGCTCTTTCCCCAACGGTACGCGCTATGAAGGAGAATTGCGCAAGGGAGTACCTCACGGTGTTGGAACGATGATTGATGCCAGTGGTAGGCGCTTTCCGGGGGTATTTCGCAACGGCAAACCGGGATTGTCCTAAATCATAAATAGAGGTTTAAAGGCAAGTTTTGACCAGAAATCGGACAAACGACAAATGACAAAGCACAATAATATCCAGAATCGCATAGGAGAAACTTGGTTAATGATTTCCCCTGTTAAAATCAGTCGAATCGGTCTATTAGTTGCATCAGTTTGGGGAATTAGTAGTTACGCGATTTATCCCTTGCCATCAAGGGCGCAAGGAACAGAAGCTAGAAGTGGTCGCTGTGTCCCTGCGATCGCTACAGGTAGAGTTAGGTGCGATTATGACAGTGGCGACAGCTACATTGGAGACTTTGTTAACGGTTTGCCCGGTGGCAGCGGGGTATACATCTACTCCAGCGGCGATCGCTATGAGGGGCAGTTTCGTCTTGGTCAGCCAAACGGTCGAGGACAATTTATCTTTAAGGATGATGCCCGCGTTGAGGGTATATTCCGAGATGGCAAAATTAGCACTGGAACAGCTCTGTTTACTAACGGCGATCGCTACGTTGGGCCGTTTTCTCTGGATTGGAAAGTGGGTACGCCGACTGGACAGGGGCAATTCATTTTTGCTAATGGCGATCGATTTGTCGGTCAATTTTTGGGGGGTAAACCTTTAGGTGCCGGGGTGTTCACCCGCGCCGACGGTACCCGGTGTTCGGGACAATTTTTTAATCAAGAACTCGATGCTAGGGGTAGTTGTTCGTTCTCCAATGGTATCCGCTATGAGGGAGAATTTCGCAAGGGATTGCCTCACGGTAAAGGCACCATTATTGATAGCAGTGGCAAGCGCTTTCCGGGAGTGTTCAAGGAGGGGAAGCGGGTCGAACGTTAAAAATGGCAATAAGTGCGATCGTCCGGTATTAGGTAAGTCTACCTTAACTACCAAGTTACCCGATCGCGCCATCTCTCTAAAATCTTGTCCCCAATTCCCTGCACCCGCGCCACGTCGTCCACAGATGTGAAAGGTTGCTGTTTCCTCGCTGCTATAATCCTCTCGGCTAACTTTGGCCCAACTCCCGGCAAAGTCTCCAATTCTGCCTGACTCGCGGTATTCAAATTAACTAATTTTTTACGAGCAGCAATTGGAAGTTTGGCTGGCACATTTCCCGCCGTCACTGTTGAAGATTTGGATGCTAATGGTACTGATTCGCACTCTTTTTTTCTAGCATCAATTCTCTGCTTGATTCGAGGCGGAATTCCCAACATTGCACCTTTGTAAAGCCGATCGAACTCCCGCTCAAAATGGGCTGCAACTACGGGATTGTCGATCGCCAATAGCGTCTCATCATTCCCATGATTTGCAGCCTCACTCCAGTTATGAGAGCCTGTAATCACGGTACTTCCATCTACAACCCCAAATTTGTGGTGCAGGCGATCGCCCTTTGGTAACACAGGCACTCCCACCGTAGTTAGGGGTTGTTTCCAAGGGCGATTGTCCGCTTCCAACTGGCAATGTTCAATCAAAGTCGCCCCCATCATATCCAAACCTTCACTGTAAGGGCGATAAATAAAATTAGAGTCAATTAAAGCTCGCACTGCAACTCCCCGCCTCGCCTCAATTTCCAGAGTATTTGCTAACCGCTGAGCCGAAAAAACAAACAGTGCCAAATCCACTGACTTTTTGGCACGTCCCAAAGTTTTATTAATCAAACTGTTAACACTTTTTTCCCAAGGTAATGTCTTGGAAGTCCGGGAAAATTGCACCGCCACAGTCCCATTCCCTACTCGGATTTTTTGTACTTGACGAAAGGGCTTTTTAACGCCAAATTTACTGTCTGGTTTGCCTCCTGGTCCATCGCCCCACATGATGTTAAATTCTTGAGTAAATATTTGTGCTAATTCAGGATTTTGAATTTTTAATAAATTGTTAGCGTTGCCACGGCTTTCTGCTGTTTTGAAATCACCATGTACATCGCTAGTTGTAAAATTAGCAGAAGTTACAATCACGGTTTTATTGTCAATAATCACAAATTTATGGTGCATCAAGCCGCTACCTTTAGAACCGTCAGCCCTATCATCTATTAAAGGAATAGCTGCATTTTTGAGAATTAGCAAAGCATCATTTTCTTTGATTTCCTCGGCACTCAATTTCCCGTCTTTATTGGTATCTGCAAGTTGAACAAATTCCTGGTAGCGATCGCGCTCTCTTGCGGGTAATTTCCCTAACTCCGACGCGGAAAAATCGCTCCAAGGGCGACTATAGATATGTTCGACAATCAATCTCACTTTGATCCCAGAACGTTGGCGATCGGCTAAAACTCGCGCTATACCGGGCAAGCGAAACTCCTGCACCGCTACGTCTACCGTCGATTCAGCAGTGGCGATCGCCTCCATGACCAACTTTTCCAAATCATCTCCAGGTCTAGTTTGCAGACGATAAGGCTCTGTATAACTGGAAGTGAGTGACTGATTGAAGTATACTTGCAACAAAGGGTCTTGAGGCAATGGAGTCAGACTGGGAGAAGATTTAGGCAACTCTTGCTCTCGTTGTCCACAAGCAGCCAGACCGATTGTCAGTAACAAAAGCGAGCACAAACGCGGTAAATTATCCAAAAGTTTATCCACAAAAGTTTAAAAAATCTTGAGGTTATTTATTAGCTTACCGTTCAAATATATTCGATAATGTATGGTTAGAACCTATTAAATTTATGAAAGGGAATAGATTATACGTCTTTTAAGACTGCCTCGATGCCGGAAGCATCACTGGTAGGGTAGCAGCATTCAGGGGCGTGGATCGAACCCGATACTGCTGCTTTATGGCTAAAAGAAAAACACTTTTTCCGTGCGGTCACAAAGGATATGGTAAAGCGTGTCATCGCTGTAGGCAAGAGTTTGCAGCACAGCAGCAGTGCGTCCAACTGCGGGCGGAAAAACAAACCAAAAAACAGGAAAGGGAGGCTTCATTTGCCAGAGATATCATCGATCTCAGAGGTCTGCCAGATCATGTAGTTACTAAAGCACGAGCAATTATAGCAGCTTTGGGCGAAAATAAAAATTACAGAGATTTCGGTGGCAAACGCCTGCGTCACAATCGTTTGATCGTGAGTATTCCTGTAACGCGCAACTACAGAATGCTCTGCGAAGATTGTGGGACATTCTTGATTCCCCAAAAAGTTTTGTCCCACGAAGACTATAATGTTTGTAAACCGGGAAGTTAGTTAAATAACCAACAAAAAATAACAAATAACCAATAACAAATAACCAATAACTAACCTATTTAAAGCCATGCAAATTTATCTCGACTATAGCGCCACGACTCCCACACGCCCAGAATCAATTGATGCAATGCAAAAAGCTCTTGCTCAACAGTGGGGAAATCCTTCGAGTTTGCACGAGTGGGGACAAAGATCCGCCACAGCTTTAGAATTAGCGAGAATGCAGGTAGCTAGCCTGATTAACGCTCTCCCAGAATCGATGATTTTTACTTCAGGTGGTACTGAAGCTGACAACTTAGCCATCCTGGGAATTGCGCGTCTTTATACTACGCCACAGCACATAATTATCTCTAGCGTAGAGCATTCAGCAGTATCAGAAACCGCGCTACAACTTGAACAGTCGGGATGGGAAGTGACTCGCCTACAGGTGGATAAACTTGGGCGAGTTCACCCTTGGGATTTGCAGCAGTCAGTGCGATCGAATACAGTGTTAATTTCCATCATTTACGGACAAAGCGAAGTTGGTACGCTGCAACCAATTGAAGCATTAGGAAAGATCGCCCGCGATCGCGATATCCTGTTTCATACCGATGCAGTTCAAGTTGCTGGCAGATTACCCATCGATGTCCAGAAACTTCCCGTAGACTTGCTTTCCCTTTCCAGTCACAAGCTGTATGGGCCCCAAGGTGCGGGGGCGCTTTACGTGCGTCCTGGTGTAAAATTAGCGCCCCTATTGACTGGTGGTGGCCAAGAGTTGAAACTGCGTTCCGGGACGCAAGCAGTGCCGATAATTGTGGGTTTTGGGGTGGCGGCGGAATTGGCATCCCAGGAGATGGATGGGGAAACTGCAAGATTAATTGAATTGCGCGATCGCCTTTTTGACGGATTAGCCCACGTACCTAGTTTAGTACCAACTGGCGATCGATATTGTAGACTGCCACACCACGTCAGTTTTTGCATTGTTTCTCCCGACTGCGACCCAGGGAAAGTGACGGGAAAAACTTTAGTAAGACAGCTCAATTTGGCGGGAATTGGCATTAGTTCCGGTTCTGCTTGTAACAGCGGAAAACTCACTCCGAGTTCGATATTATTGGCAATGGGATATAGCAAAACCGTGGCTATTTGCGGCATTCGGTTGAGTCTGGGACGGGAAACAACGGAAGCTGATATTGATTGGACTGCCAAGGCGATCGAGCAAATTTTGGAGAGATTAATTCCCAAGGTAGCATTATGTAAATAAGCTACCAATGCCGTTGATATCATTTACAATACTATATTATTACCAGCCAATTTGGGGAAACAGCAATGGTTACACAACTGCAATCTCCCGACAAATCAAATATAATCTACCCCGACGATAACGGAGAACCCATGTCAGACAATACTGAGCAATTTCGATTGATCGTCTGGATCAAGGAAAATTCAGAACTATTGTTTGCTAATGACCCAAATGTTTTTGTGGCCGGCGACTTGCTTTGGTATCCCGTTGAAGGAAATAATAAACTTTGCCAAGCACCCGATGTGATGGTAGTTTTTGGTAGACCAAAAGGATATCGAGGTTCTTACCAACAATGGAAAGAAGATGGCATTGCGCCGCAAGTCGTGTTTGAAATTTGGTCGCCTGGAAATCGGCCTGCTCCGATGATTCAAAAGTTCAAATTTTACGAACGTTATGGTGTGGAAGAATACTATTTGTACGACCCACAAAGCTTAGAATTGACAGGATGGCAACGTCAAGCAGAACAATTAGAAGCGATCGAACAAATAGACGGTTGGATCAGTCCCAGACTGGGCGTGCGGTTCCAGTTATCTGACAAGGGACTCGAAATGTTTGACCCCTCTGGAGAAGCGTTTATGAGTTTTGTGGAACTGGCTCAATTGCGGCGAGAAGCCCAAGCACGGGCTATCGAAGCAGAGCAACTGCGACAGCAAGCAGAGCAACTGCAACAGCAAGCAGAGCAACGCGCCACTGAGACAGAAGCTTTGTTGGAACAAGAACGATCGCGATCGCAAGCTTTAGAATCAAGACTCCGAGAAATGGGAATCGATCCAAATCAATTGTAATAGATGATGGGGCGATTTCAATCGCCGACTCCATTCTTTCTACACATAACCAAAGAAACCGGGTTTTTTCCAGAATTTTCGCCTGTAACCAAATCTGTCGCAAAAACCCGGTTTCTCGTCACCGACCAATCATGATAAAATACATTCCGGTGTTATTGACAACTCTCCACAATGGAAGAAAACCGCGCCCAAGCCTATTTCCAATTAATTCACAGCTTGCTGAATTGCCCCAACGGAGACGAACCGCAGATATTACAGGATAACTCAGAATTGTTGGATCGCGGATTTCTGGAAACTTGCGAGTTAGTAGCATCAACCTTGGCTCAACAAGGAGGGGAAAATGGCGCTAAATTTCTGCGAAATCTGGCCCGTGAGCTAGGGCAATTCATGGATATAAATGATGATGGAGATAGCAATAAATCTGAAGGTGAAAATTTTCAAGAATATGCAAACTTCTTCCTAGAATTATTGCAAGCAGAACAAGCTAGCAATAGCGATAGTGCAGTAATTTTTCCCATGCTAGCTCAACGGCAACATCTGCTGAATGACAGTTTTGCCCGGACTTTAGAGCAAGTTTCTTCTAAGTTACTTGACGGTGAAAATTCAGAAACAATTAGCTCAATTATTGGCCTAATTGAAAGTTTGAGTGGTCATATTAGTGAGTTTAGCAGCGGTAATAAAGAGAAGAATATGGAAATTGCCATTACTGGTTATCAAATAGTTTTAAGTAATCGGGAACTGGGGAGCGAAAAGTTTGCTCAAACTCAACAGAATCTGGCTACTGCTTACAGTAACAGAACCAATGGTTCGCCGGCTTGACTCAACCCTCGCCCAAGTTCCTAGGCTGACAAGAGATTATTTAGAAGTGCTGAAATCCTCGATCGAGCTTTAATACAACATCAGGATAAATACCGCTGCTATCAGTCAACCAGATATCCGTGCTATCTGTAGTCATTCCCACAATCGCGGCCCCATTGCCGATTTTTTCTACCAATAACTGAGCTTGCACCAGTGGCAAAAACAGCACTAACTCAAAGTCTTCCCCGCCGTACAATGCCCATTCTAAAGCTGTTTCAGTTGATATAAGTTCGCTGAAAATATGGGGAATTGGTATTTTGGGGCGATCGACTTTTGCACCAACACCGCTAGCCTGACAAATTTGAATAATCGCATCTGCTAAACCATCGCTACTGTCCATTCCGGCGATCGCAATTGGGGAATTAACCCCCCCCGGCCCCCCCTTGCTAAGGGGGGGAGAATTTAGATCCTCCTTCATCCGCGTGGGGGAATTAACCCCCCCCGGCCCCCCCTTG
>RDXH01000285.1 GCA_004292745.1 Oscillatoriales cyanobacterium
ACGGCCGCCGTTGCCATTGCACTGCCGCCGCGCCGCCCGTGCACCACGATAAATGGCACTCCCCGACTGTTCGCAGCGAGTTCCGCTTTAGATTCGGCCGCCCCCACAAATCCTACCGGGAAACCCAGGATTAAAGCCGGTTTCGGAGCTCCATCATCCAACATTTCCAGCAGTCGAAACAAAGCAGTCGGGGCATTTCCGATCGCCACTACCGCACCTTCCAAATCATTTAGCCACAAATCAAGGGCTGCCGCCGATCGAGTATTGCCGATTTTTAGTGCTAATTCTGGGACATTGGGATGCCAGAGGGTGCAAATCACCGCATTGTCGGCGGGGAGGCGTTTGCGGGTGATCCCTTCGGCTACCATGCGGGAATCGCACAGGATGGGCGCGCCGGTGGCGAGGGCGTTGCGCCCTGCGGTGGCGGCACCGGGGGAAGCTGCTAAGTCTGCGACAATATCTGTCATGCCGCAACTGTGAATGAGGCGCACTGCGACGGATTCTAAGTCGGGGGGCAAGTTTGACAAGTCTGCTTCGGCGCGAATTGTGGCGAAGGATTTGGTGTAGATTTCTGTTCCGTCTCGGATGTAGTCAAGCATTAAAATAATTGGTAATTGGTATAGCCTCGATCGGAAAGATGAGGTACGATCGAGAATAGGTAATAGGTAATAGGTAATTGGGCATTGGGCATTGGGCATTGGTCATTATAACTAACTCATAACTCATAACTCATAACTCATAACTTATAAATCATAACTAATTCCCATTCCCTATTCCCCATTCCCTATTCCCCATTCCCCATTCCCTAGTCCCTAAGGTACATGACAGCGTTCCCAATAAATTTTAGCAACGCGATCGCCCTGATTCTGATGCCAACACTCTGCAAACAGCCGCCCCGCTTCAGCAAACTTCCCTTCGGAGTAAATCGCCAAACCTTCCGCAAACAATTCCAGCGTGGCTAACTTGCCATCTTTAATTTCTGGGCGATCGCAATCAAACACCTCATAAACCGTCACCGCTTCGGATTTTCCCTTGACTTTTACCGTGTCGAGGCTGCGGATTGCGTACTTCGATGGATTTTCTAAACGCGAATAAGTTTCCTGGGTGATTAACAGCGACACCCCATAATTTTTCGTCAATCCCTCCACGCGAGAAGCTAAATTCACCGCATCGCTGATTACAGTCCCGTCCATGCGATTTGGTCCTCCCACCGTTCCCAGCATCAAAGAACCCGTATTAATCCCAATTCCAATCTGAATCGGGGCATAACCAGAATTAGCGCGATTTTGATTGTATTCAAAAAGACGATTGAGCATGGCAATTCCCGCGTTTACGGCATTATTCGCATCCCCGTTAAACAGCGCCATAATCGCATCGCCAATATATTTATCAATAAACCCATTATTTTGATTAATGACGGGTTCCATGCGACTGAGATAGGAATTGATAAATCGGAAATTTTCCTCCGGTGTCATACTTTCTGAAAGCGTGGTGAAGTCGCGAATATCGGAAAACAAAACCGACATTTCCAACTGCACTTGGTCGCCCAATTCCACATCAATGATGCTTGATTTATCTAAAAATTTGAGGAATTGACTGGGGACGAAACGCTCGTAAGCTTTATTGAGTTGAGCCAGCATCTTCTCACTTTCGCGTACTTCTGTATAAAGCTTAGAATTTTGAATCGAAATAGCCGCCTGTCCAGATAATACTTTTAATAGTTCCACTCTTTCTGGCGTAAAAGCTCCTGCTGTCAGATTGTTTTCTAGGTAAACAATACTGACAATTTGAGATTGATTAATCAGCGGTACGCATAAGATTGATTTTGGCTGATGCTTTTGGATGTAAGAGTCATTGATAAATTGCCCCTCTCGCACAGCATCATCTAGTACCACACTTTCTTGAGTGCGAGCCACATAATTCACAATCGCAGAGGAAAGTTCTTGACAATTATCAACTAAGATTGACTGTAAGACGGTAACGCTCGCGCCATCAGTTGTCCCTTCAGCTTCAATTAACAGTTGTTCCTGGCTTGACAAAATGAGATATCCCCTTTGCGCCCCTGCATTTTCAATCAAAATTTTCATCAAACTAGACAGTAGCTTATCCAGCAATATTTCGCCGGAAATCGCCTGAGAAGCTTTCATGACTGCGGTGATATCTACGTGATTACCCGAACCCGTAGTTGTCATGGATACGCTAGTTTGAGTGTTTTTCCTTCCCGGTTGAGTTACCTTCAATAACTGGGGATATCGCGTTTCTAAATCCTTTACCTTAGCAGTGGCTCCCCATTGGACATAAGCATAATAGGCATCAATCATATAGATTTGGGCAAATTTTTCTTTGCCCCATTCTAGATAGAAATTAGCTGCTAGTTCATTGGCTAGGGCTTCTTCGTTGAGAAATTGATTTTCTTGAGCGAGGGAGATAGCGCGATCGTACAAGTCTATCGCCTCGGCTTTATTGCCAAAAACCCGTTGCTTTTCTGCCTCCACTAAATACCATTTATGCAGATAATTCATGGGAGCATTTTGCGCCCATTGGTGCAGAGTAGTTTGATGGGTTTCCACCAGAGCAAAAATTTCAGCTTGCTCAATTTCTGGGTGAGTGGGAAAGAGTGCTAAGTGCGTCAGGGCGGCATAGAAATGGAAAATGGGGAAAAAAATTATTCCCGATACTGACATTAAATACGGCTTGACCATAGCAATCGCCGTGAATACATTGTCCTGATGGTACTTGGGAATCATCACCGTTTCATCGTAGACCTGGCCGATTAGACAATCCGGTGTACTCACGGTTTCCCTGAAGTTTTTCGTCGTCTGCCACGTCATCTCCAAAAGGGTCTGGGCAGAATATTGCTTCACTTGAGCGAATGCAGCACTGTAATCTGCCAGTTCGGCTTCCCAAGTATCTATTTCTACCCCACCAAACAAATTGCCCTCAAAGCAAACGGTTAGGTTATAGCCAGCGTATAGAAAATCGCCAGTTTCCATGCCAGCCATATACCCATCTTTACTCATTGGTATCGTTGCCCTAAGAGCTTCTTGGTGATGCTGAATC
>RDXH01000103.1 GCA_004292745.1 Oscillatoriales cyanobacterium
TTTCCAAATCCTCAGCGGTGCCAGACTTAGGATCGATCGCAAAAGCTCGATACGAACACTCGGCCGCCGCCTCCGACTTCCCTAACTGCGTCAACAGCTTGGCAAAATTGCGGAAAGCACCGGCAAAATCTGGCTTAATGGCGATCGCCTTTTCGTAGGCCGAAACCGCTTGTTGCCACTGTTCCTGTTGGGCACAAATGCTACCATAATTAGCATAAGCTTCCGCAAAATTCGGATTAATTTCTATTGCCTTAACATAGCAAGTTTTAGCATCATCTATTTTGCCACCAGCTTGCAAGGCATTACCCAACATTTTGTATAGAGGCGCATCCGGCTTAATTTGTAGCGCTTTTTTGCAAGCCGAAATTGCCTGTTCCAATTTCCCCTGAGCAAAATAACCTTCAGCCAGTATTTTATATGCCTCTGGATCTTCGGTACTAATTCCCGCATTCACAGGTGGCTGAACCTGTTGTTTAATTTGTTGTTTAATTTGCTGCGGTATTTGTTGCAATATTTCTTTAGGTAGTTTTCGCAATATTTGTTCAGGGATTTGTTGTGGAACCTGTGGTTGTTGAACTTGTGGCGGTATTTGTGGCTGAACTTGTGGCGACTTAACAGCACCATTTGTCCCATTTGCACCAGCCAAAGTCTGCTCTCCCTCGCTACCATTTCTCGCATGAGCAGCGTTCAACTCGATCGCCTTACGATAATATACAGTCGCTTCTTCCAACTTGCCTTGTTTTTTCAGCGCCTCACCCAAACTTTGGTAAGCCGTCGCCAAATTCGGATCAAACTTAATTGCCCGATCGTAACAGGCGATCGCCTCCGGCAACTTTTCCTGGCGAAAAAAAGCATCGCCCATGCTCAAATGTTCCGACGGTTTTGCCTTTTCCGGTTCCAAAGAAAATGCCCGATACCAGCATTCCTGAGCTTCCGCCGGCTTACTAACTTCCCCAAATACTTTTGCTAAATTACGGTATACTCCTGCGAAATTCGGCTTAATCGCGATCGCCTTTTGATAAAATGCGATCGCCTCCTGCCACTTTTGTTGCTGAGCACAAATGCTACCCAAATTTGCGTAAACCTCCGCAAAATTCGGTTCAATTTCAATAGCCTTGGCGTACCAGTGTCGTGCCTCTTCCACACGCCCTTGAGCCTGTAGCGCGTTACCCAAAGTCTTGTAAGCCGGTGCAAAATTCGGGTGAATCTTCAAAGCTTGCTCGCAGGAGGCGATCGCTTCTTCCAATTTCCCTTGGGATAAATAGGTTTCTCCCTGTTGGTTAAAATTAACGGCTGTGGATTCTGTGTTGACTGTCGTTGACATAGGAGTGGTGGCAACCGAGGCAGGAATTAACTAAGGTCTTCAAAACGCAAAACGATTATAGCCCGTCTTGACACCAAATCTAGCAATCTTGTTCCAGCAATGTTAAGTTTTTTTGATGGATACATCATGTCTCCACCTAGGATCTAATGTGGGGGCGGGTTTTACCCCTAATCTTCCCTACCCACACACGATCGACATCAACCCGCCGAACCCCACCCGATCGATAGCGGGGGCGGGTTGATTAAGTTTGTTTTTTTTTACCTATATTATTCGTAAAACCCGCCCCTACCTGGAACTGTATGGTTCAGTTTTTCGTGGGGCGGGGGCGGGTTGATTAAGTTTGTTTTTTTTTACCTATATTATTCGTAAAACCCGCCCCTACCTGGAACTGTATGGTTCAGTTTTTCGTACATTCATTTAGCGGGGGCGGGTTGATTAAGCTGGTTTTTTTTTACCTATATTATTCGTAATATCAATTCCGGTTGTATCGGAATGATTTAACCTTACTAGGACACAGAGGACACAGAGGGAGAGAGGCGGGGGCGGGTTGATTGATATGGTTTTTTTTTACCTATATTATTCGTAAAACCCGCCCCTACCAGGAACTGTATGGTCAATTTTTTCGTACATTCAGTTCTTGATTTTCAATTGCCTTTTCGTATACTGAGGCACCCACCCTTGAGCGGTGGTGTAATACTGCACCGCTTTCAAGTACAGCGACGCCGTGAGATAAAACCAATGTTCGGTGTTGGGAGGAACTTGAATATATTCCTGTGATTCCAACAATAATTCCACTTCAGAACCGTTAGGATATACAAACCCAAACACACATTCGCCGGCCAAAACATGAATGACTTCTGCATCGGCGTGGGTATGAGTACGATAGCTTTGAGTCATCAGCCCGTAAATCTGTGGCGAACCTGGGTGCAGCACTTTTAAGTCACACCACTGACATCCACCTGTGAATTTGAACATTTCAAATTCGCTTTTCAATGCTGCGAGGATCTGCTGTTTTTCTGTTACATTGAGCAGGTCTTGGACTAGCAGTTTTTGAACCGCAGGAGTTTTGTCGATCGCCAGACGGTCTATCTGAATGTTTAAACCAGCTAGTTTGTTCGCGATCGCCCCAATTTCCCTGTATATCGTACCATCATCTAGTTGCAGAACAGCCATAGTACACCACCTACTGTGTTGTTGAGCTTTGAGGAAAATTTAACTTTCCGTTGACCTATAGTTACACCAATTTAATGGGTCGTTGCGTATATTTCGATCCCCCTAAATCCCCCTTAATAAGGGGGACTGTCGATCGGAATCTTGTCCCCCCCTTAATAAGGGGGACTGTCGATCGGAATCTTGTCCCCCCCTTAATAAGGGGGACTGTCGATCGGAATCTTGTCCCCCCCCTTAGTAGGGGCGGTGCCCCCGTGCCCGCCCTCTTTATTAGGGGGGATCGAGATATATGCAGCATCATAAAAAATTGGTATTAAAGATTAAAATTCTGACTACTTACCATAATAGCCGATCGCTAAAATTTGATGTCTAGCCTCTAAAACTCTCAAGCAATTACCATAAATTAAAGAAAGTTTTGGATTATTTAATTTTTATTTAATATACCAATCTTTTAGGTGGTGAGGACCTGGGAGGAAAAGGAAGCATCTGTGCCCATGAGCCCAGAAACCCATGAGCAACCAAAAAAATGCTCAACCTATAGCCCTTACAGCAGCATTCCCGCAATACAAGCAGTCATGAAACAAGCCACAGAACCAGCAATCATCGCCCTGACAGCCAACTGAGCCAAATCGCCCTTTCGCTGAGGAACCATCGCCCCAATCCCCCCAATCTGAATCCCAATCGACCCAATATTAGAAAAACCGCACAAAGCATAAATTGTAATAATTTGCGATCGTTCCGAAATCGCCTTTTGTTTCACCAAATCCATCAAATCCAAATAAGCAATAAACTCATTTAAAATCGTCTTTTTACCCAAAATCATCCCCACCTTGCCACAATCCGCCCAAGGCACCCCCATCAGCCAAGCAACGGGAGCCATTAAATAAGAAAAAATCCATTCCAGCGATAATTGAGGCAAACTAATCAGCCCTCCAAACCAACCCAAAATGGCATTAAAAAAAGCCAACAAACCCAAAAAACCAATCAGCATCGCGGCCACATTAACCGCCAACTTCAACCCATCACTAGCACCAGAAGCAGCAGCATCCACCGCATTTGCATAAACCTGTTCCACCTTCACCTCAACCACCCCAGCAGTCAGGGATTTTTCCGTTTCCGGGTACAGCAATTTAGAAATAGCCAAAGCCGCTGGTGCGGACATTACCGAAGCGGCAATTAAATGTTCCGCAGCCACTCCAAAAGAAATATAAGCGGCCATTACTCCCCCCGCAATTGTCGCAAAACCCCCCGTCATCACAGCGTGAAGTTCCGAGAGAGTCATCGTCGCCAAATAGGGTTTAATTAACAGAGGAGCTTCCGTTTGTCCCACAAAGATATTCGCAGCACAAGAAAGGGTTTCTGCACCGGAAGTTTTCATGGTTTTCATCATCCCCCAAGCCACCACCTGCACCACTCGCTGCAAAATCCCGTAATGATAAAGTAGAGTAATAAACGAAGAGAAAAAGATAATTGTTGGGAGAACTTTAAAAGCGATAAAATGTTCAGCAAAATTGTCACCGAAGACAAACTTAGCCCCCGCATCAGAAAAATTGAGAAACTGGGTGACTAAATCTCCCAAAAATTTAAATACCGCCAAACCCGGAGCAGTTTTGAGAATCAAAATAGCGAAAATTAGCTGTAAAGCAATTCCCCACAGTATCGGCGGCCACTTAACCGCGCGTCGATCGACTGAAAAGGCATAGGACAGCCCAACAAAAACCACTAAACCCAATACAGAAATAAGTCTGTCCATCTCAGTCACATTCAGCCTATAATAAAAGGTCAAACATCAAAATTACAAAGCAGCCTGATTGCTGCTACCTTTATGCCTCTACCTATAGTTGCTATTATTGGACGCCCCAATGTCGGCAAATCGACCATTGTCAATCGCCTAGCCAACAGCCAAGACGCCATCGTCCACGACGAACCGGGAATTACGCGCGATCGCACTTACAGACCAGCATACTGGGGCGATCGCGAATATCAAGTAGTAGACACCGGCGGGCTAGTATTCGACGACGAAACCGAATTTCTGCCCATGATTCGCGAACAAGCCATGGCAGCCCTCGCAGAAGCTAGTGCCGCCATTTTCGTAGTAGACGGAAAAGTGGGACTGACTGGGGGCGACGAAGCCATCGCCTCTTGGCTGAGACTGCAAAAAGTCCCCGTCATTCTAGCCGTCAACAAATGCGAATCGGAAACTACCGGACTCACCCAAGCAGCAGATTTTTGGCAATTAGGGCTAGGAGAACCTTACCCAATTTCCGGCATCCACGGCAACGGCACCGGCGAATTGCTCGACCAATTAATTACTTATCTTCCCACAGAAGTATTACCGGAAGTAGAAGAAACTAAAGTGGCAATTATTGGCAGGCCAAACGTCGGCAAATCCAGTTTGTTAAACGCATTTCTGGGAGAAAATCGCGCCATAGTCAGCCCAATTTCCGGGACAACCCGCGATGCGATCGATACCATAGTCCAGCGTGGCGATAACACCTACCGTTTGATCGACACCGCCGGAATTCGCAAAAAGAAAAACGTCGAATATGGTGCAGAATTCTTCGGCATCAACCGTGCATTCAAAGCTATCCGCCGCGCCGATGTCGTGCTGTTAGTAATTGATGCCATTGATGGCGTTACGGATCAAGACCAAAAATTAGCCGATCGCATCAGCCAAGAAGGTAGAGCCTGCATCATCGTCGTCAACAAATGGGACGCCGTAGAAGACAAAGAATCCGATACCATCTACGAATACGAAAAAGAAGTCAGAGCTCGACTTTATTTCCTCGATTGGGCAGAAATGATTTTTGTTAGCGCCATGACAGGACAGCGGGTAGAAAAAACCATTGAATTAGTAGATAAAGCATCCAGCGAACACAAACGCCGCGTCACCACCGCCGTCATTAATGAAGTCATAGAAGAAGCCACAAGCTGGCACTCCGCCCCAGTGACACGCCAAGGAAAACAAGGCAAAATCTATTACGGCACTCAAGTGCGATCGCAACCACCAACCATCGCCCTCTTTGTCAACGACACCAAACGCTTCACCGAAAACTATCGCCGCTACATGGAAAGCCAATTTCGCAAACACCTAGGCTTTACAGGAACCCCCATGCGCTTACTTTGGAGAGGCAAAAAAGTTCGTGAATCAGAACAAAGCAGCACAAACAGAGCACTGCGCGTCAAGTAATTATTGATAGTGTTGATTTTGGATTTTAGATTGAAAAAAAAGCTGTTTGATGATATAATTAATTACGATTTACAGCAAAAAACTTAATCTAAAATTCAAAGCTTTTATTAAAGAACAAAAGTTTAAAAAAATGGGTGCATCTCAGTTTGGCAAATATATTCGTAGGGGCTATAGCATGACCGCAGTAAATCTGTGGCGATCGCTAATAAATTGTCTGCGGTCATGCTTCGCCTATGCAAAATCTGGATGCTCCCCAAAAAAATAAATTAATCAAAATTCAATCAATCACCAATAAATAAATTGAAATTAATTAAAAAATCTAACATCTAACAAACACAAGATGGATTTATTGAGATCGCTGCCCATTGGACTATACCTCGAACAACCCATAACTTGGCTCCACCGCCTCGACCCGCGAGTCAAATTAGCCTGGTTAATGACATTCCTGATTGCGCCCATACTCGCCAATCCAATCTGGCGATTGATGCTAGTCGGAATGTTAATCATCCTGACACTAAGTGCAGCAATTCCCCTCCGCGTGTGGAAACAGCAAATGGGAATGCTGTTGCTATTTTGCTTGTTAGTATTTGGCCTGAGTACGATCGCCCCAGATGCACTCCCATCAGAACACCAGCCCCGTCTCCCCGCCGACGAATTAGCCTTTTCCCAGCAGCCGAAAACCCTCCCCGAACCCACTAAACCAAAACCCTGGTACGAACCCTTTAATTTAGACTCAAAATCTACAACCCAAAAGCCCAAATCCCCAACCCAAAAATCTCTCCCTCAACCCACAAATTATAATTACGTTTTACTGAAGCAAGGCCCGATCAAGATCACTCGCAAATCCCTAGATTTAGCTATCAACGTTAGTACCTTATTTTTTACAGTAATTTACAGCACCAACCTCTATCTCCTTACCACAGCCAGCGAAGAAATTACCACGGCGATCGAAAACTTAATGCAGCCCCTGCGCCGCTTGAACTGGCCTGTTACTGAAATAGCTTTAACCTTAACTTTATCTTTGCGCTTCATTCCCCTAGTATTGGAAGAAATTCAAAATTTAGTGCGATCGGTCAGAACCAGAGCCATAAACTGGAAAAAACTAGGATTGAGACGTGCTGCTCAAGTATGGTTGATGATCGCCGAGCGATTGTTAGAAAACCTGCTTTTGCGAGCAGAACAAATTGCTAGCGCCATGCAAGTTCGTGGCTTCACCAGTCCCGATCAACATCGCGTAGCATGGCACCAGTTGCACTTAAAAATTCGAGACTGGATCGCGATCGCCTGCTTAATAGTTCTCTGGAGTGCCCGCTTAGTTTGGGGCTGGGACAGTTGAAATTTTAGATTTTAAATTTTCGATTATAATATACCTTCCACGCATTTAAGCCACAAAGCGAGCCATTGGGCGATCGCTTTGTGGAAAAAATTTACACGCCCGTCGCACAAAAAGATTGTGCGCAACTAAATTCTCAACAGAGCAGCATTAAAGGTAAAATGAATCGAGTTTCGTAGAACCAACTAGCAGAGCGCGGGCCAGCAAAAGAAGCCGTTGTCAAGGCCCTAGGCACGCAGGGCTGTTTCATTCTTTGTAGGGGCAATCCCACGTCCGGTTGCCCCAATGCCTGAAATGACGGAAAATGGTCTGTGGGGGGGTAGGCACGGGGGCACTACCCCTACAAAGCCCTCGTTTTTTGGAGAATGAAACCGCCCTGCCTAGGCACGGGATGGCGGGGGCTGCGCTATACAGATGTCGAAGTTGAACTATCGGACAGTGGAACCCCAAAGGTGCGACTGCACGAAACAGTCTGAGCGTTAGCCTCTACTTGGGGAAATTGCCAGTCGCAATTGAGCCTCAGCCACTACGGAGACTAATGTAGGGCCACCGCGATCGCCCTTTGCAGCCCCCATTCAACCACATCCGTCCCATCTGAGAGCGAAACTCAAATTTCAAATCTAAAATCTAAAATTGTCCGATTGTGAGCTTTTAATGACTACCGAAACCTACCTTAATCATCCCAATTTTGGCCTTCTATTCAGGGTGTCTCAGGTTGAAGACAGCCAAGAATTATTTACGACTCTATACGCCCAGCGCTTGTTTTTTTTAGTAACAAACGGCCCAGGGGGTTTGAGATTTGAACCCATCAGTCGCTCTGATGCTCGCCTAATGGTCGAAATTCGCCTCCGCACTCTCCGCCGCAGCGGTCAATATAAGGAGTACGACCAATTGCAGATCGTTCACAAGCGAACTTTTCAATAAAAAATTGGTAATTGCTGATTGGTTTTTTTTTATGACTATTGCCTCTCGGATTGCTACCATTCGCCAACAATTGCCAGACTCAGTACGGTTAATTGCCGTTACCAAACAAGTACCTACTGATGCTATTCGAGAAGCCTACGATGCCGGAATTCGGGATTTTGGGGAGAGTAAGGTTCAAGAGACCGCCGAAAAACAAAGTCAACTCCAAGATTTACCCGGTATCAATTGGCACTTGATCGGCCACTTGCAGGCAAACAAAGCTGCCAAAGCTTTAGAGCAATTCCAGTGGATTCACTCTCTCGACAACTTAAAACTCGCGACTAGACTCGATCGACTAGCCGGGGAACTATCTTGCTCTCCCCAAGTTTGCTTGCAAGTTAAAATTTTGCCCGATCCAGACAAATACGGCTGGACTATCCCCGAACTACTGGCAGACCTTCCCGAACTCAACAGATGTCAGCACCTCAAAATTCAAGGTTTGATGACAATACCTCCCCTCGGATTAGATGACTCACAAATCCGAGAATTTTTTAACACTACCCGCGAACTGGCTGACCAAATCCAGCAGCAAAATTTGCCCCACATTCAGATGGAGCAACTCTCGATGGGAATGTCAGGAGATTATCACTTGGCTATTCAAGCCGGTGCTACTATGATACGGCTAGGACAAACCTTATTTGGTTCTAGGAGAGGGAAAATATAAAGCCGTCCACTGAAGGCGATGCACTGAGCGTAGCCGAAGGGACGAGGTTTCTACCCAATTTTCTGACGGGGTTTCTACCCAATTTTCTGATGATATCGCATATATGCTAACATTCGACTCATGGCATAGGTACCACTCAGAATCATCGGTCGAATTTCTGGGCTTGCATCCTCAATTATCCTTAACTTAGGATTGGGTACGGTAGGGCATACCAGAACCTTTGCACGCTTATGCAAGCAACGCTCTCTTGAGATTCGCCCTCTACTCTTGTTGGTGAAATCCTTCCAGGGCAAGGCGAATCATCGATCGAAGAATCCCCGTGCCTTTATGCCGGGGAGTGTCAACCTTGTCTGCTAATGCCGACGTAGTTCACCAAAACAGCGAAATCACCTCGCCAGATTGGTGGAATTCATGTAGCAGCCAGAGGCAGAAATCATCAAAGATATCAGCTCTGGTCTTAACTTCAAATGTTAGCAAAAAAGTATCGGTTAAATATCAATTAGTCAGCAACCCGTGACTTACGCGCAAGGCGAGTATAGTGGGGGCTGCAAAGTCGTTATGGAGAATAAATCATGAGCATTTTTTCCAAGCTAAAAGATTTTGTGGGCTTTAACAACGAAGAAGAGTACGATGGCGAGTACGATGAATTGGAGGAGGCGCGCTATCAGAACGCCTATCAACCTCCTGAACCGAATCCCGCAGCAGCAGTGGCGGCTGAAGAAGAACGTCGCCAAAATCGCAGAATGCGGGAGAGATCAGTAGTAGGACCGACAAATACAGATGTTGTTACACCAACCGGGGGAGTAGGGTCAGTAATGAATAACGTGATTGGAATGCCTGGAGCTATGAACGGAGTTTCGGAAGTGGTAGTTATGGAGCCGCGCACTTTTGAAGAGATGCCGGCCGCAATTCGAGCGCTTAAGGAACGGAAATCAGTGGTCTTGAATCTGACGATTATGGACCCAGATCAAGCACAAAGAGCTGTAGACTTTGTAGCTGGTGGTACTTACGCCCTTGACGGTCATCAAGAACGCATTGGCGAAAGTATTTTCTTGTTTACACCTAGCTGCGTTCAGGTGAGAACTCAATCTGGTGTAGTTCACGAAGTACCTCCAGCTCAAGGACGGCCCCGCACTGCGGCTCCGGCACCGACAGTCTGGCCAGCAGAACAAGCTCAAATGGCTCAGTAGTTAGTAGTTAGTAGTCAGTAGTTAGTAGTTAGTAGTCAGTAGTCAGTAGTTATTAACTAATAACTACTGACTCCGGCATCAAGGCGGGAGACAAATAACATGAGTAATATCAAATCCGTTGACATCGGAATTATGATTTCTCTCTTCTCTTTCTCTGTGTCCTCTGTGTTCTCTGTGGTTTAATCATTCCGATACAACCGGAATTGATATAACAACCAATCAGTAGTAAAAATCTAAAACAAACAACCAACAACTAACAACCCTTCGACTACGCTCATGGCACCGCAAATAACCAACAACAAATAACCCTTCGACTACGCGAGCGGGCGACGCAAATAACAAATAATTATGATAAAATTTGGTACGATCGGCGGTGGAGTCATGGGAGAAGCTCTCTTATCCCGCTTAATTGCACAAAAAGTTTATTTGCCTTCGGAAATATTGGTGAGCGAACCACAACTCCAACGCCGCCAGTTTTTGACTCAGAAATACGGGATTGGCACAACAGCTAGCAATCTAGAGGTGGCTGCTGCTACAGAAGTGCTGTTTTTGGCGATTAAACCACAAGTTTTTGAGACGGTTGCTTTGGAATTGGCTGTGGCGGACGATCGCAAACAGGGAAATAATGGAGAGACTGCTAATACTAAGTCAGAAGCGTTAGTCGTGTCGATTTTGGCGGGAGTACCATTGAGCAAGCTCGAACCCGCATTCCCAGGGCGGGGAGTGCTGCGGGTGATGCCCAATACTCCGGCGACGGTGGGGGCGGGCATGAGCGCGATCGCCCCTGGAAAACTTGTGCAACCGGCGGATTTAGAATTGGTAAAGCGGATTTTTATGGCGGTGGGAGAAGTGGTGGAAGTCCCTGAAAATATGCTGGATGCGGTGACAGGACTTTCGGGTTCTGGGCCAGGTTATGTGGCGATTTTGATCGAAGCCTTGACAGATGGCGGTGTGTGTGCTGGTCTGCCACGGGCGATCGCCTCCCAATTAGCCCTACAAACAGTATTCGGTACGGCGAAACTATTACAAGAAACAGGAATGCACCCAGCAGAATTGAAAGATAGAGTCACAAGTCCCGGTGGCACAACGATCGCCGGCATTGCTAAACTCGAAAGTAATGGCTTTCGTTCCGCGCTGATCGAAGCAGTGAAAGCAGCTTGTTTGCGTTCTCAAGAATTGGGAAAATAACCACAGAGAATTTAAAATGGCTTACAGCGAATTCAAGCTAAAGGAACTTGTCAAGCAATTCGACTTAACTCTCCAGGAAAATCAAGATTTATTTGCCCATATATCAGAAGTAGAATCTAGCGAAATCCTAAAAGTAGCCTTGAAAGAAAACGCAGGATTAGCAGTAGATATAAATACTGAAAAAGCTCGTTCTGAACTGATTATTGCACCAATTTTACTCGAAGTTAGACGACAATTAAATTACCAAATTGGTTTATTTTCCGGTTCCGAGTTTAATGTCGCTCCTGAAAAAGGATTAAATGGAACTTGCGATTTTTTAATGAGTTTGTCAGCGGAACGCCTGTTTATCAGCGCCCCTGTGATTACCCTTGTTGAAGCTAAAAAAGAAGATATTAAGGCTGGTTTCGGGCAGTGTGCAGCCGAGATGTTAGCCGCTCAATTATTTAATGAGGAAGAGGGAAATCAGATTCCGATTATTTATGGATCTGTGACATCGGGTACTGTATGGAGATTTTTGAAGTTAGAGGGACAGATTGTGTCTATTGATGCGATCGAATATTACCTGAGAGATATTGGAAAAATTTTGGGGATTTTATTAAGTGCGATAACGACTTCAATCGCACTTTAAACCAGCCACTGCCACTGTCGAATAGTTCACATAGGACTGCTATATATCGCTAGCTGCTGTTTCCAATTTCTGCCCAATTTTTGGTTCCGTACCATTCAACAACCGCTGAATATTGCTCCTGTGCCTCACAATTACAAATACACCACCCGCAATTCCAAACAATATATAAGCCAGCGGTTGATGTAAAACAAACATCAATCCTGCGACGCTAATTGCACCCATAATTGAACTCAAAGAGACGATTCGAGACACTGCAAAAACTATCGCGAAAACTCCCAAAGTTCCCAAACCCACAGGCCAATATAAACCTAATAAAACTCCCAAACTTGTAGCCACAGATTTACCTCCAGTAAAGCCCAGCCAGATAGATTTGCTGTGACCTAAAACAGCAAATAAACCTGCTAAAGTTGCCATCCAAGGGATGACTGTTTCAGTATTTTCTAAACCTGCGGTGGTTGCTAACTGCTGGGTAAAATTGAGAGCATAAATGTAGCGAACAAGGGCGATCGCACTTACCCCCTTCAACACATCAACCAGCAACACCGCCAACCCCGGCCACTTCCCCAAAGTCCTCAGCACATTAGTCGCACCAGTGGAACCCGAACCAACCTCTCGAATATCAATTCCCAGCATCCATTTACCCAAGGCGTACCCAGTCGGAATTGAACCGAGGAAGTAAGCGGAAATTAGCAATGCTCCATTTAAAATTATCCAGCTAGCCATGTTTTGATTTTAGATTTCGTGTACTTTTAAGATTTGGAACCTTTCTCCTACCATAATTAGCAATTAGCAATTAGCAATTACCAATTAACAATTACCAATTACCAATTACCAATTACCCATTTAAAAATCCTTAGCAGCTATCAAACTTTGGGGATCGGGAGCAAAGGCTAGCCATAGCGGAAATTGCAGCATTGACAAACTAATTAAATCCTCAGTTTCATCAATCACAATTAACGGTAATTTGCCATCTTTCACCAAGCGATCGGCTTTTTGAGCCAAAGCCTCCGCAGACTCAAACATAATAATCCCCCGTTCCGGGCCAAAATCGCTGCGAGTAATCCCCAAACAATCTTGCAAACCCCGGCGCCATTCTCCCAAACGTTCTGGACTGTTTGCCAGTACCAAAGTCCGCACCCGACTACCATAGACGCTGGTGAGCACAGAAATAATTGTCGAAGTAATCAGGATATTTTGCAAGCGCGAACCCATTGTCCGCAAAGCACCCCTTCCTCCTTGGGTAAAAAACCAGTTAGAAACTCGTTCGGCGTGGATGGGTTCAAAGGTGCGGCGGAGTTGCCAAGGGGGGCCATAATAGTCCGGGAGAGTGCGATATTGATCGAGAGTGCGACGAATTTGCTTGGCCTGTTCTTGAAATCCCTGTTCGGAAAATCTGGGATTTATGGGGGAAGAGGAGGAAGAATCTTCCACCGTAAATTGCTGTGTTTTTTCCGGCACCGGCGGTGTCAAATCTAAGAGTTCGGCGGTGGCTGCTAAATCCTGTAAACTACCTACTAGATAGTCTTTGAAACCCTGGACTCGAATTGCTAAATCTTGGGAAACCCCTGCGAAAGTGGTTCGCATTTCTTTTTGAATGCGATCGCGCCGACGTTCGAGTTTTTCTACTTCTATTTGTAACGTTTGTTTGCGCTGCTCTAATTGAATCAAGCTGTCTTGTACCAAACGTCCCATCGATGCTTGAGCCTCACCCAATGCTTCTTTGGCTTGGACTTTTTCGGATTGGAGAGTAGCAATTTTCTCGGTCAAATCTTGTGCTTGTTGTTGCAATGCTTGGACTCGCTCTGCCAAGTTTGTGGCAACATTTTCTGGGATATCTGTGACCCTTTCTCCCACAAGGGTTGGGGTAGAGTCTTTCTGCGACTGGATTTGAGCGATTGGGGACTCCTCCTGACCCTGGGATAATTCGATAGGAGGCACAATGGGGGCGAGGGCACTTGCTGCGTCAACGAATTGGGCGATTTCGGAATCTGTCGCGCTTAACTGGATGTCTGTTTCTGGCCCAATTTGGCCAAGGGGTTCTGGTTTCTCCATCTCCACCCTTGGTAAATCCTCTGTCGGCGATGGGAGTTGGTCGAAATCCTGATGCACGGGCAAATTAGACTCGCTCTCAACGGTTGGCGGGACTGGTTGTGCTTGTGGTTCTTGGGTTGGAGATTCGTCTGAATTCATAAAAAAGTCCGGTAAGTGGGAAACTCAGTGGCTTCAGCCCTGAGAGGGAAACGAGACGAGGGAATTCAGTCCCCGTCATTCTTAAAATGCGTAACTGTAACCATCTTTTTTGTGGACGATTTTACAATATTTATAGCTAATCCCTTGCACCAATTCTGATGCCGAGATATTGAATGAGCCCGTCGTCCTAACTGCAACCCGACCAACATATTCACCTATTTTTTTACCACTGGTGACGACTGCTTTTGCAATGTCACCAGTCTGAAAACCTCTAACAAACTTGTTTCTCGGAACGTACCGAGATGGAAAGCCAAATTTGTCTGTGCGACACATTTGACGAGTTCCGTGTCCTGTCGCCTTGATTAGCAATGGCTTACTTGTTAGTACAAACAATGATTCAATTTGACCGACACAAGCAGCATCAAGCCAATGAGTTTTAGGTAGTTGTAGTCGAGTACGATTGAACTTGGTCAGTCCACCTGAACCAGTCAAAACGGGCAACAGCGTTTCTTTCAGTCGAGAGAACAACGCCCATCGAGTTGAATTTACAGCAGCAGCATCCTTGAGTGGACGTTTTGCTTGTGCAAAAATGTGCTTCAAGATGTCAGGTTTTTTGACTAAGAATTGCTTAACATCTTGAGTACCTTTCTTCTGATTGCACTTTTCACAAGCAAGGCAGAGATTCGAGATACGATTCGTACCACCTTTGGCTTTTGGATGAATGTGTTCAACTTGCAAATGTACATTTCCAATACTACAGTAAGCACATTTTCTATTCCATTTGGTAGGGTCGAACGGGGTATCACTACCCCGAACTCCCATGCAAAACCGGACGTGATAGTTTCCCGTCATCCGGCTCCTCGACTGTTTGGCGCT
>RDXH01000009.1 GCA_004292745.1 Oscillatoriales cyanobacterium
GGTAGTGGTTGTAAAACATACAATTCTGACTGCCGCGTAAATATCCTCAATACTCGCAACTATACCTATCCCGATCTGAGTGTCACTTGCGATCGGCGAGATAATTCTAGCCCTCAATATATTACCTATCCCTGTTTGATTGTTGAGGTTTTATCGGATAGTACCGAGGCTTACGATCGCGGCAAGAAGTTTGAAAAATATCGCCGCAACCCGAATTTGGTTGATTATGTGTTGGTGAGTTCGGATGAGATGGCGATCGATATGTATCACAGAAATGAAGCAGGGGATTGGTTGATTCTGAGCTATCGAGCGGGCGATCGCGTGGAGCTTAGAAGTATTGGGTTGAGTTTGGCGATCGAGCAATTCTATGAAGAAATTGTTTTCGAGCAGCAATCTTGAATTTATAAGTTTATCCAAATGAAAAACCAACAGAGATTCTCATCATTCCCGATGAGTCGGTACACACTTAACAACAATAGAACCCCATTCCAACAACAGTAAAGTAAACTGAGAGCAGCCCCATTCGCCCCAGTTGACCTATGCCACGTTGGTTCAATACCGCCCGAATTTAGAGCGACTGATTGCTCAGCAAAGCTATTTTGTCATCCACGCACCCCGACAAATTGGTAAAACCACGGCAATGCTGGCTTTGGCCAAGCAACTCACTGACAGCGGACAGTACACTGCGATCGTGGTTTCCGTGGAGTTAGGTTCGCCCTTTAATGACAATCCACAACAAGCCCAAGCGGTCATTTTAAGTTCTTGGCGAAGTGAGGCGCGAGTCTATTTGCCACCGGAGCTCCAGCCACCACCAAAACAAGAAATGGAGGTGGGACAAGGAATTGAAGAAACCTTGCGGCAATGGGCACAAACTTCACCTCGCCCTTTAGCAATCTTCATCGATGAAATTGATTCGCTCCAAAATGAAGTATTGCTGTCCGTTTTGCGTCAATTACGCAATGGTTATCCCTCTCGTCCTCGTGCGTTTCCGCAATCAGTAGGTTTAATCGGTTTGCGGGATGTTCGCGATTACAAAGTGGCTGCGGGTGGTAGCGATCGCCTAAATACATCCAGTCCGTTTAATATTAAAGTGCGATCGATTACGCTCAGAAATTTTAATGCCTCAGAAGTCGCAGAACTCTACGGGCAACATACCCAAGATACCGGACAAGTTTTTACACCAGAAGCCGTAGCCTTAGCTTTTGAATTAACACAAGGACAACCTTGGTTGGTGAATGCTTTAGCCAAAGAAATCGTCGAAGAATTAGTAACAGATGAATCTATAGAAATTACACCAGAACATATTTTAGAAGCTAAAGAAATTCTGATAAAACGACAAGATACGCATTTAGATAGCTTGGCTGAACGACTCAGAGAAAACCGAGTCAAAGCAATTATCGAGCCGATGTTGGCGGGTTTGGAACTCGGCAATATCCCCAATGATGATATTCAGTTTTTAATCGATTTGGGTTTGTGTAAGATGGACGTTCAGGGTGGATTGACGATCGCCAATCCAATTTATCGCGAAGTTTTGCCCCGCGTGCTCACCGTAACTCCAATGGCCTCTCTGCCCCAAATTGCACCGGCGTCTTACCCCGAAATTGCGCCGCATTTAGTGCTGATGGCGTTTCTGCATCGGGTGATTAATGGTGGCGGAACGTTGGAGAGAGAATATGCGATCGGGCGCGATCGCATGGATTTATGTTTGCGTTATGGTGAGGTAACATTAGGAATTGAACTGAAGGTTTGGCGGACTCGGAAAGTCGATCCGCTGAGTAAAGGGTTGGAACAGTTGGATGGATATTTGGCTCGATTGGGACAAGATGAAGGGTGGTTGGTGATATTCGATCGCAGAGATAATGCACCGGAGTTAGAAGAACGGCTGAAAACTGAAATTCAGACTAGCCCGATGGGTCGGTTAATTACAGTGATTCGAGCGTGATGAAGTTATAATGAGTGTCTCGATTTTGCCGATCGCCCAGGGTGTGCGATCGAGTCTAATCTCAAATATAATAAAGATAGTTTTTTTCAGCGCGAAGGTTTAAGTGATTGAGTCGAATCCTGTGGCAAATTCGATGGAGGAAAGGAGATTCAGATGGGGAGTAAGAAGGGGTTGACATACATCATCGAGCTGCGATATTATTCGACTATATCCAGTATTGTACCGCAACTGCGATATAATTATAAGTTCGACCGCTTCAATTATCGTTGGGGAAGCAGTTGCGAGGCTATCGGTGAGAAGCTAACGCCAAGTCGCGCTAAATCGCCATAATCGAATCAAAATGGAAGTAGCTACACGAAAATTGAGGTGGTTTTAGTGTCTAGCCAAGTCGAGGAGCTTCTACATCAAGTTCATGAATTTGTAACTGATTTCATCATTCAAATCAAGGTTTCAAAGTCAGAATATTCAGTTTTTTCAAGCTGTCTACGTGCATCACTGGCTAAAAGCTATGAATTTTTGCTGTTCTCTCACAGAGATGCAGAATCTGAAGGATATTTCTTTGCTGTTAGCACACTGCGCGGGATTACAGAGGACTTGATTGTTCTTAAGTTCATCTCAAAACTTGATTACACAAAGCGTGAGCGTCTCTTGCAGGGTCTTCAGTTGATTGAAGTCCATGAGAGAATGACAAGACAGCAAGCTTTTTTTGAAAAGTATCGACCATTTCAGCCCGTTCTTGGATGGACAGACACTAGCCCATCGCTTGACCAACTCGAAAGTGAAATACAAACGATTTGGAGTGAAAGCGGATGGACGAATTTTAGAAAGAAAGGAATTCCTCCTGTACGAGATATGGCGGCTAAACTAGCCCCAGGAATCTTAGATTTACTGTATGACTTTATCTACAGACTTACCTCAAGTACGGTTCACTTCACTCCCCAAACATTACTAAGACTGGGCTGGGGATTAATAGAGGAGGGTGGTAATAGCTTTTCAGGTGGGTATTCAGTCAAGCATTTAACGCCATACTATAAAAAATTCTGTCAAATATATGGGGGGTTACTCTTCTGCCTATATTTTGAGTTTTTTGAACACGATATGATCCTAACGACGACAGTGAAGAACATTATTTCCTCTATTCGTGAGGCAATCCTTTTAGATAATCGCTGGCCCGAAATGATTACATTTGAAGAAATGAATAAGGCTGTGCCACAGTTCTATCATGAGCAACCTATTCTATATGCAACAATGCACGCTGCGGTGATTGAAAAGTTTAGAGAGGGGTTCATTGTGTAGTCAGGCGCGGTCGAACAATCGTGTTGGAGCGGACTGATAAAAGTTATCGATAGGATGACGAGGTGAGCGGCTGCCGCTCAACACAACCGTTATCTCGCAAACGCTGCCTGACTTTGGAGATGATTCGGAAGCTCGATCGCAAGTTTGACCGACAGAAAATTGGTAGAATCAATAGATACGCTGCGATCGCGCACCCATGCAACAAGCTAGTAGATCCAATTTTGTCACCCTCGTTAGAATCTTGGACGTTTTGGACAAGTTCTTAGATGAAGCAACCTCAATAGTTCACGATCTACTTGAAGTGCGATCGCTAATCTTGTAAGGTTCGTTACTTTCATTAACGCAATTTTTTAATGCTAATTAGATTTTAGCCGCCATTAAGTTTGATGTTAAACTTAAGTCTTGAAGCAGAGTAGCAAGTGTTGTTTAGATGCAATTTGAATGGAATCAAGATAAAGCAAACTTAAACTTGAAAAAGCATGGTGTTTCATTCAATGAGGCATCTACCGTTTTCAACGATCCCTTATCTGTGACATTCCCTGACCCAGATCATTCCTATGGTGAGGAGCGTTACGTTATCATTGGATTATCCAGTGCTAGTCGCATCCTAATAGTCCCTCACACAGATCGAGGAGATCGCGTTCGGATTATCAGCGCACGAGAGGCAACCCGAAATGAGCGGAGATTTTATGAAGATGGAGAATAATCAAGAGCTAGAGGACGAGTTACGTCCTGAGTATAATTTTAGTAAGATGAAGGGTGGCGTTAGAGGAAAATATGTCGAACGCTACAGGGCAGGAACTAATGTAGTGTTGCTCGATCCTGATGTTGCTCAAGCATTTCCAACAAGTGACGCGGTTAATGAAGCACTTCGGCTGTTAATGCAAATCGCCCAAAGACAGAAGCCTAACAATGCGTTGGAGCCGACAGCCGAGAGGTAATCTGCTAAGAGTCAAAGTTTGTTTGCGGCGGCTCAACTTCACCGTTATCTCGTAAACGCTCCCTCATATTGGAGATGATTCGGAAGCTCGATCGAGAGCTTTACCTACAAAAAATTGGTAGGATCGCACAAGGTCGGAGAACGATCGCCTGATTCGCGGATTTTGTCAGGAGTTGGGGATTGAGGTGCCGTTTTAGGGAATGGGGGAGTATTTTCAAAGATGGAGACTCAACTATACGAGAAATTCATTCAAAAGGTAATTATTTTAGGTAAACAAAAGGAATTTTCATTAACCTCTTCGATCGACAACTATTTAATGATGAATTATCGGCTTAAATTAGAACGAATCGATAAACTAAAAGCTTGGCTAGATGGGTTTAGACCCTTCGATTTCACCCTCGTCGCCGAACTCAAAAAGCTCTATGATGTTCGCTTTACTTATAACTCAAATGCCATTGAGGGTAATACTTTAACCCAAAGTGAAACGGAATTAGTTTTAACGAAGGGCATTACTGTGGGGGGCAAAACCCTTGACGAACATTTAGAAGTTATTGGGCATAAGGAGGCGATCGATTATATTGAAAATTTAGCCCAAAAAGATACGGAGATTAATGAATGGGAAATTAAGCAAATTCACAATCTGATTCTCCGCAAAATTAACCCTGATGAAGCGGGTAGTTATCGCACTCTGGGGTGCATCTCAATTTGGAAAGGGCGAAGCATTTCGGCAGACAATTTATTAGTGATCGCCAGAGATTTACTGCCGAAATGCTTCGCCCCTACGAGTATATTTGCAAAAATGGGATGCTCCCGCACTCTGGATGTAATGGCGGCGGGAACGAACTATCGTTATCCTCCCCATTATTTACTATCTCAATTAATGGTGGATTTTGCGCTCTGGCTGAATTCAGAATCTGCCTTAAATCTCCATCCAGTCGAATATGCCACTATGGCTCATTATCGTTTTGTTTCGATTCATCCTTTTCGGGATGGGAATGGTCGAACGGCTAGGTTATTAATGAATTTACTTTTAATCCGTGCTGGCTATCCGATTGTGGTGATTGACAACCAAATCCGCAATGATTATATTAATGCTTTGGCATATGGGCAACAAAACCAAGATGATTTAAGCCAGTTGTTTGCATTGATTTTTGATGCTACGATTAGTTCGCTTGTGGAAGTTTTAAGATTATTGGTGACTGCAAGTAGCAGCAGGGGAAAGGGACAGGCTTTTTATCAGGAGATTACTGATTTTCTCGATCGTAGCGGTGGTTTAGGGAATGGGGAAAATAGGTAATGGGTGGGATGTTATACCAAAATGTTCCTGTGTACCAACGCTATCTCGGAAACGCTACCTTACCTTGGAGATGATTCGGAATCTCGATCGAGAATTAAGGATTCCGAAGGATCAACAACTATTAAGGCAACTCAACCGAACTGGGTTTAGCAATATGAGGCAGCCCCCAACCCAATTTTTCCCGCAAAACGTGGAAAAATTCAGGAGGTTGCACCCGAACAAAACGGGCCCGGTACGGAGCTTTTTCTACTTGCACCCAATCCTCCGGTAGAACATAACATCCGCCGTTCCCGTCTACCACCATAACCAGACGGTTCGGACTTGCTGGCAAAATCTTCACCGGTTCTGTGTTGGAAAACACCAAAGCCCGCGACGCCATGGAATGCGGGCAAATAGGTAGCAATTGCAACACCGGTACTCCCGGAATAATCACTGGGCCGCCAGCAGATAGGGCGTAGGCTGTCGATCCTGTGGGAGTGGAGATAATTACTCCATCGGCGGCAATGTCCACAGAAGCGTGTTGCCCGATCGCCACTTCAAAATGACACATACAAGTCAACGGTTCCCGGTGCAGCACCATTTCATTCAAACACAGCGCTTCCCAGAGACAATCGTTGTCGCGAAACAACCGTACTGCTAGCATTGACCTTTCTTCGATTTCGTATTCTCCAGCCAGCACCTTCTCTAAGGCTTGTGGCAGCAAGTTAAGGTAAGTTTCGGTCAAAAAACCCATATGACCAGTATTGACTGTCAGCAGTGGCACTCCGATGGGAGCGACTTGGCGAAATGCAGACAGCACAGTACCGTCGCCACCTAAAACCACTGCAAACTCCATGTCGCTGTCAAAACCGGGGGGGACGAGTTGGTCGATCGGAGTATGACACATGGGGCGATCGGGACTAGAATAGCCCAGAATTCCCCCAGAACCGGAAACCGCACAGACTTCCCAGCCGATCGCCGTCAGTTGTTCTTTCAACTCTTGGGCGATGCGACAAGATACAGGTTTAACATCGTTATATATAATCCCAGCTTTCGGCACGATCGACTACCCCGCCCTACTATCATCAAGGACGAAAAATACGTCCTTTTTATTTGATAGACATCGCAAGAATTGCCAATCTTGAACAGGCAAGATGCCTGTTCCACAATAAATATGGTCGGAGTCTAATAAATTGGAGAGTTCCAAAGTTCGGGTTGAATATAGTTTTAATATGGCGCGTCTTATTACCGTCATGAAATTTTTAATCACGTATATTTTGCAGTTTGTGGCGGCATCGAACCGCCACAAATTACCGACATTTAATCCTCGAACTCAGCAATTTGAGTCCTAGGAAAGGAGTATGAGCTGATTAAAATGTAAAAGGCATTTTTTGTTTACCCCGTTTTTTAGTTTTAAGCTGCTCGTACTCTATTTCCTTGAGCTTCTTGGTAATCAGACTAAAGTATTCTTCGAGATAAGATTCCAAAGTAGTAGTCTCTTTGGGGTCTATTCCGAAGACGCTATAAACTTCATCCATCGGAGCTTTCAAGGGTTTTCCGGCTGCCAAAACTTCGGAAAAAGCCAATCTGTCAGCTATATTCCAACTCCACTGAAAGAACTGAGCAAATTGACGAGTAGCCTTCAACAAAGCATCTGGGGTGCGAGTGATTTTGGCTTGTTTGCCAGATAAGCGTTCGCATAGGCGCACAATTTCTTCTGCATCCCAAGCGCGAGGGCCCACCAGAGGAAAGCTTTTTTTCTCAGTTTCGGGAACGGAAAGGGCTCTGACTGCAAATTTCGCCACATCCTGAGTGTTCATGTAGGCCAGGGCTGAGGGCTTGTTGGGCAACCAAACTCCCTGACTATCTAAAATCGGCATGGCGTATAGGCTGAGCAGTCCTTGCAAAAATCCACAGGGCCTCAAGATGGTGTAATCGAGACCGGATTCTGCTAAAAATAGCTCCGTACAGCGCTTAATTTCCAATAAGGGGACTTGGGGATATTTCTCGGCGTCGAGAAACGAAAAGAAAATGTAACGCTTGACGCCGGCTGCTACTGCTGCTTGAATCAGCGATACTTTTCCGTCCCAGTCTACTCTTTTGATGCTTACAGAATCGGCAGCGCTAGCTGTGGCTGCATCGATGATAGCTGTTACCCCGGATAGCGCTGAAGTCAGGCTATCTGGCTGGCAAAGGTTTCCGGGTACGAGTTCGGCACCCCATTCTTTCAAAAATGCAGCTTTTCTGTAACTTCTTACTAGGCAACGCACCTGGTAGCCCTCGTCTAGGGCACGGCGGGCTATTTGGCGGCCGAGTGTGCCGGTGGCACCTAAAATCAATAAAGTCATCTAGGGATTAATTATGAATCTTAAACTTTCTATAGGATTGTATCAGGTCTTTGTTAATTTTGTTATAAAAACTTAACAAAAACCTGAAATTTTCTCATTTTGGGGGTGAGACCTTCGGCAGAAGGCTGGCTGTGGACTTATCGATCGATCCCCGTAGGGACTAAGGCACTGCCTATTCGTGTCAACTTAACGTCAAACCCCTTCAGAGACTACTGTTTGACTATTAAACTGCGATCCCCCCTAGCCCCCCGATCGAAGGGGGGGACAAGAAATCTTCTCAAAGTCCCCCTTCTTAAGGGGGATGCGAGGGGGATCTAGACTCAGGTAAAAACCAGATTTATCAGGGCTTTCAGGCTTAAGTTGACACCTATGGGCACGGTGCGGTGTCCCTACTTCATAAGCCTGGGATACGGTGTAATTGAAAAAACTTATTCTTCGCCGCCTTGGAGTTTGAGCAGGAGGAAGCCTCCACCGATACCGACAAAAATTAGGGAAAAGGACAACAAGGCTGCATTTAAAATTTCAGGATTCATGATTTTAGATGTCTAGTTGGACGATCGCATTCAATAAAGATAGTATAATTTGGGGCAACGAGCTACAGGAATGCTAAAATTTCAGTGCGGAAAATGTTGTAGATTTCTGGAGAAAAATGCCTTGAGTCTCGATCGAGGATTGAAACTAGCTCTAACTCTGGGAGATCCGGCAGGAATTGGGCCGGAAGTGATTCTCAAGGCTTTGGCCGCTCCCGTAGAGGCTTGTGGAGTGTGGACGATCGGCTCTCGGACAATTTTGCAGCAAACTTACGATCGGTTGCGATCGCAAGATCCATCCCTAGCCTTAGCAAATCCCGACACATTAAATATTATTGAGATCGCATCCGACAGCAAATGGGGCGAAATTATCCCTGGTGTTGGTAATGCAGCCAGCGGCGCTGCTAGCTTTGCTTATCTCGAAAGTGCGATCGCCCGTACCCTGACTGGTGAATTCTCGGCGATTGTCACAGGGCCGATTTCCAAAACTTGCTGGCAGGCGGCAAATTACAATTATCCAGGACAAACAGAACTTCTGGCAGAAACAGCGCGATCGAAACGCTTCGGAATGCTGTTTGCCGCCAAGTCTCCCCACAGCAACTGGATGCTGATTACTTTACTCGCTACCACACATATTTCTCTACGTCAAGTCCCCGATGCTTTGACTCCAGAGTTGTTGAGCGAAAAACTGGAATTGCTCATCGAGTGTTTGCGGGCAGATTTTGGGATCGAAACACCCAGAATAGCGGTGTCTGGCTTGAATCCTCACAGCGGCGAAAATGGGAAACTGGGAAATGAAGAGCAAGACTGGATGATACCCTGGTTGGAAACTCAGCGCGATCGGTTTGAGCAAGTACAGTTAGACGGGCCCATCCCACCGGATACCCTCTGGGTAAAGCCCGGTAAAGCTTGGTACGGTTTAGCAGCACCTACTCACGATGCTTATTTGGCAATGTACCACGACCAAGGTTTGATTCCGGTAAAATTAATGGCTTTTGATAAAGCAGTTAACACTACAATTGGCTTGCCCTTTGTCCGCACATCCCCCGATCATGGCACTGCTTTTGATATTGTAGGTAGAGGGATTGCGGATGCTTCCAGCATGAAATCTGCCTTGGAGCTTGGGAGGGAGTTGGCCACGAGAAGAGCAGTGGCAAAATGGGGCGATCCGCGAGATACTGAATAAAACGGATCGCTCTCTCTCTCCCAGTAGAGAGAACCCGGTAAGTGTCTAAAAAGATGAGGTTAATTAACTAAGGTTAATCAAGTATATAGCAATCCTTGCAGGAGTCGCAAGTTTTTTACCCAACCCCAACCCGGACCTTATTAAGGTCTGGGAGCAAGAAATTCACAAATGATTTAGAATTGCTATAGATAGGTTAGTTAGCTTGATTCTGTTGAAATTTGCTATTGATTTTCCCTTATATGGGGTTGCCAACGGGTGATTTCCTTTCATTAGTCAAAGTCAAATCATGGTAGAAAATTATGACAGAATTTAATCTCAATTCAGAGGAAAGGGAGCAATTAGAAAACACTGAAACTAATCCTACAAATCAGATAGGTAGTAATGCTGGCGAGCAACTTCAAGAATTAATGAAAATGCTGGCGGAGTTCCAGTTATTAAAATTTAAAAATGAGTGTAACGAAATTAATTTAAGGTGTACAAAAATGTCTAAAAATAATAATGAGGAGAAAAATGAACCCAATCAGCAGTGGTCTTTTCTGATAGAATCACCAGCAATTATCCCCGAAGTTTTGACAAGTGAACCCGAAAAATCCAGTCATAAAAACATAAAAAAAGAACGGTTCGGATCGCGAAAATCCCAGCCCCAAAACGAAGAAGTGCCTTCGGAGGAAACCTTAGAAGAGGCTAGAGAAAAGTTAAAGCGGTTGCAACAATTACTATTTGAACGGGATTTACCAGAATTTTATGATAATGTTTTGAGCGTAGAACAGAGATTGGCAAACTTTGAAAGGCTGATTTCCGATCCTGATGAGTTGCTAAAATTATTAACACCATTAATTCCTGAGTTGCTGAGCGGCCAAGTCAGGGAATTGAAGTCTGAGTTGCGAGAGGCGATCGCACCCGATGGTAGTCCCAGAATTAATCAAAGTGAAATAGAAGCTAAAGTAGTAGAACTACAAAATCAAATCGCGATTCTATCTCAGCAAAAAATCCCCAATTCAGAACAGTTAATCAAAGGGCTGACTCCCATAATCACCGATTTGCTCAACCGCAAACTAGAGGAGTCGAAGTTAGCGGTAGACTCAAACATTGCACCGGCAGTTAAGGAAGTAATTAATCACCAAAACGGCCTAGAAGAAAAAGTATTAAATATTGAACATAAAGTTGCTCAAGTTCAACAGCGTTTTCAGCAGCAGCCGGAAGATTTAGTCAAACAACTACTGCCCATAATTAACGAGTCGCTGAATCGGAAAATCAGTGAGTTAAAATCTGAGCTAATCCAGACTGTGACACCCTCAGCCCAGGTGAGAATAGCTTGGGCAGAAATCGAAGAAAAAGTATTAAATATCATCGAAGGGCGACTGCTAGATCAACAACCACAAATTCAGCAGCCGGAAGAAATAATTGGGCGGGTAATGCCAATCATCACGGAGTTACTTAACCGTAAAATAGATGAATCTAAATTAGATTTAGCCGCCCTCATCGAACCTTTGATGGCTAGCCAAAGTCATCAAGAAGTAATTAAAGGGCAACTGTTGAATGTAGAAAATAAAGTTAATCTGATTCAGAAAAAGCAGAATTCTCAACCGGAAGAAATAATGGCCAGGCTGATGCCGTTAATGATTGAGTCGCTGAATCGGAAGATAGATGAGACAAAGTTAGAGGTGAGAGAGGCGATCGCACCAGGCATCAGCGAAGCTTTTCAAAACAGTGGCATAGAAGCAAAAATATTAAGAAATGAGCATCAAATTATCGAAGTTCAGCAGGAAACTGTCGCCCAGTTAGAAGGGTTGATGGCAAGGATTATGCCCCGGATATCTCAGATGCTGTTGGAAAAAATCAACGAAGCAAGGGTAGAGATAGAAAGTGCGATCGGTCCCGCGGTGGATGGCATTATTCAAAATAAAAGAATTGAAGAAAGACTGGGGAAAATCGAACAAAAAATTATCGCTATCGAACACCGAATTTATGAATCTACTGACTTGTTTACCGATTTATTGAAACCTTTAATTGACGAACTTATGGTCGGTCATCACAAGCAACTAGAACAATCTGTGATAGAATCAATTTTGCCTTTATTAGATGAAGTTGTTAATTATAATTATCAATTAAATGATAAAGTAGAAAATCTGGAACGGAAACTAAATGATGCTCAATGGGGTGGCAATGAGGAAGCATTAGTTGCCAAAATTAAAGCCATTTTCCTGGAAATGATGCTAGACACAATTAACGAATCCCAGGAAGCATTTACTGAAACAATTGCCCCCATAATCGATCAAGTAATTAATAACAAAACCAGGGAAAATAGGCAATCGATGGGAATCGCAATATCTCCAGCGATACCAGTGGGAATCAGCCACCGCATCAATGAATCGCCAGATGAGATTGCACAGGCGATCGCACCCGAAATTGCCTCGGCTGTGAGAAGACAAATTAATCTTAATACAGAAGCGATGTCGGATGCACTCTACCCGATTATCGGTAGTACGATTTTGAAGTACATGGCCGAGACGATACAGGAGATTAATGAAAAACTAGAAAAAGCGGTCAGCTTTGAGGGAATTACCCGCAAATTTAAAGCTAAGTTACAAGGGATTTCTGAAGCAGAATTGTTGATGAAAGAGACAACACCATCAAGTGTTAAGGCGGTATTTTTAATTCAAAAAGACTCTGGTTTGGTAATTACAGCAGTGCAACAGTCACAACGGGAGCAGCTAGAATCAGAAATGGTGGCGGGGATGTTGACTGCGATTCGTTCTTTTGTCAACGACTGTATCTCTCAGTCTGGCAATATTGCAGAAATTGATGCCATAGAATATGGCACATCTACGATTGTATTGGAAGTAGCGGGTTCCTGTTATCTAGCGGTAGTGGTGCAAGGAGAAATCCGCCAATGGTTTAAGTACAAAATGCGAGCAATTTTCAAAAATATTGTTCAAGAATACGGCAATAAAATCCAGTCATTTAATGGAGATCCAGCCAGTATCCCCGTGGAAGTCAATTCGGAGTTGCGGAAATTAATTGATACAAATGTCCAAGCTAAATCCACTCAACCTAAAGCGTTATTAATGGTGGGATTTGGACTTTTAGGTTTAATTGTAGTACCTTGGGGGATTCATCAATATCGTAGTGGAATTGAACGCAGATTAGAAGCAGAGACAAATTTAGCTTTACAGTCTGCTCCCGAATTATCAGTGTATCGACTCACCGCAGATGTGAAAGGTAAAGTCGCAGAGCTTTCGGGACGAGTACCAAATCAGAAATTGCGTTCAAGAGCCTTACAAATAGCTCAAAAAGTTGTACCACAATTAACCTTAGACAATAAAATTATAGCTGTGGAAGTACCTCCAGACCCAGTGTTAGTGGAGGCTGATGTCAAGCGGACAGTGGCTCTGTTGAACAAAGTAGAAAGCATTGACATTTCGGCTCGTTATGCGGCAGAGAAAGTCACCGTCGAGGGTAGCGTACTCCAGGCAAAAGATGCTCAGAAAATAACTGAAGCTTTTGCGAAAATTCCGGGGGTGAAGTCTGTCACAAATACAGTGGGAATAGGAACTAAACCCCTGTCTAAGGCAATGGGAATTCGGATTTATTTTGGTGTGGGTGCTGCTACTTTGCAGCCTAACGACATCACCCAAAAAATGAAAGAAATCAAGGCATTTATGGCGGAAAATAAAGGCAAGAATTTTAGAGTAGTTGGACATAGCGATTTTAAAAGCAATCCAGCAGAAAATCAAAGATTGGCACTAGAAAGGGCAAAAAATGTGAAATTAGCTTTAGTGAATAAAGGAATAGACAGTGACAGAGTACAAGTTGCTTCTAGCAAAAGTCGTCCCGAAGGCGTGGCGGAAAATCAACCACTGTGGCTGAGTAGAACAGTAACTTTTGAAGTGGTAAATTAAAATTGGTCGTTTGTTTTTAAATACATAAAATATAGCAACTGCCAAGGCTGTTAATAGCACTGCTATAAAAAGCGATCGCGCTTCAGGTAAAGTAAAAGGCGATCGCTAATTTTTTCTAAAAATTAATTTGTTCGATCGAGATATTTCACACCCCATTCGTGCATGGCGTCGATGATAGGTTTGAGGCTTTCTCCCAAAGGTGTTACCGAATATTCGACTTTAGGAGGAACCTGTAAGTAAATTTCGCGATGGACAATCCCGTGTAACTCCATCTCGCGCAGTTGTTGTGTCAGCATTTTTTGAGTAATGCCTTTTAAGGCCCTTTGCAACTGATTAAAACGCTTCACACCTTGAAATAGCTCGCGGAGGATTAATACTTTCCAACGTCCGCCAATGACATCTAAAGTTCTTTCTACAACACAACTGGCTCTCTCCGTATCTGTTTTGACTTCCATAGTATCTTTTTGGGTACTACCTTACTTTAAAGTGCATACTTTTATGATTATTTTACTTAGTTTAAACTACAAATATCCCAAAAGCAGATAGATCTCAAATCTGTTGCCATTCCTGAGAGGATAATTTAATGAACTCACCTGTTGTTTTTGATAAAAAGCCCGTTGTTATCGAATTAGAGCCTGGTACTTACTATTGGTGTAAGTGTGGTCAATCTCAAAATCAGCCTGATTGTGATGGTAGTCATCAAGGTACGGAATTTGGACCAGTAGCTTTTGAAATTACCGAGAAAAAAACCGTTGCACTTTGCAATTGCAAATATACTAATAATGCCCCGTTTTGTGATGGTACTCACACTCAAATTTAAGGATTTAATTGCCTTTTAATTGCGGTGATTGTTGTTATACCGAATGCGGGCTCCGGCCCACTGAAGTTTTTCTCTCAATGTGCCGTAATAAGAATAGTTTTCTCGCAAAATGATAAATTTAGCCTCGCAGTCCGCCATCCGCACGTCTACGCGCTGTCCTGGCCAAATGGCAGTACCTAAAATCCCATCTGTCCAGAGTTTGGTACTGAGTTCGTAATCTGCTAAGGGCCAAATGCTGACTACAGAACCGGGTGGCAAAACTACGGGGCGGCTGGATAAACTTAAAGGGCAAATGGGGGTAACGGCGATCGCGTCCATGCCAGGGTGTATAATCGGTCCGTTAGCAGATGCGGTGTAGCAAGTCGAACCGGTGGGAGTTGCGACAATTAAGCCGTCGCCCTGATATTGATCCACTACTTCGCCGTCAACTTCCATTTCTAGAATACAACTGGGCATTCGATCGGCGCAAGCAGGTTTGATGCACATTTCATTGAGGGCCAAAAAGCGATCGCTTTCCGGTTCCAGATTAGTTCTATTTCCCTGAAAAATCGCCGCCTGCAACATCATCCGCTTCTGTACGGCGTACCTATCTTCACTAAGTCTGTCCCAAATCTCTTCAGTATTTTGGAAATCCTCAAAAGATTCAGTTAAAAAACCTAAGTGTCCCCCCACATTGGCAGCCAAAATCGGGATACCATCAGCAGCTAAATTTCGGGCCGCAGCCAGGGCAGTGCCGTCACCACCAAGCACCACAGCTAAATCTATGGGGCTGGTACTAGAAGCCAAAAACACTGGGTAGGGGTTATCTTTTGGGCCACTAGGCCCCATCAAAACATGACAACCGCGACTTTCTAACTGCCGAGCACATTGTTCTGCCCACCGCTGGCTGAAGGGATCTCTGGCTTTGTGGGCAATAATTACTTGTTTTAGTTGCACAAACTGTCGATTTTAGATTGGGGCTTGGGGATTGTGAGATTTATCGATCGGGGATTGGGGATTGTTAGATTTTATGCTAACTGCAAAATCAACCGATTTTAGATGTTATGGTGGCTGCAAAATCCTAACAGGTGCGATCGCACAAATTGGTTTTGGAGATCATTTTTAGATTCTAAACTATTTTCGAGAATTGCGAGGCAGAGGAGCGGAATATGTGTTATCAGGCCTAGTCCATAAATTCGATCGCACATCCATTAAAAAAAACCAAATCCCCAAACCTCAGTCTCCAAACAGACCCTTTCTGTGGCAATCTAAAAAACAGCCGAGACAATTTTATAAACTTTTGGTAACAGAACCCAGCAATCAATTATGCAAACTCTACCAAATCCAACTAAAACCCCCAACCCTCAACCAGCCTTCGACACCACCATCAAACGGCGCAAAACCAGACCAGTCAAAGTCGGTAGCGTCACCATCGGTGGTGGCAACCCAGTGGTTGTACAATCAATGATTAACGAAGACACCCTCGACATCGACGGTTCAGTAGCCGGAATTAGGCGATTGCACGAGATTGGCTGCGAAATCGTCCGCGTCACCGTGCCCAGCATGGCCCACGCCAAAGCCTTAGCCGAAATCAAGCAAAAACTGATCGCCACCTACCAACCAGTACCCCTGGTTGCCGATGTCCACCACAATGGCATGAAAATCGCCCTAGAAGTGGCCAAACACGTAGACAAAGTGAGAATCAATCCGGGTTTGTACGTGTTCGAGAAACCGAAAGCTGACAGAACCGAATATACCGATGCCGAATTCGCCGAAATTGGCGAAAAAATCCGGGAAACCCTGGAACCCCTAGTGATTTCCCTCCGAGATCAGGGGAAAGCTTTGCGCATCGGAGTCAATCACGGTTCCCTCGCCGAACGGATGCTGTTCACCTACGGCGACACCCCAGAAGGCATGGTAGAATCCGCCCTGGAATTCATCAAAATTTGCGAATCCCTGGACTTCGGCAACATCGTCATTTCCCTGAAAGCCTCCCGTGCTCCAGTGATGGTGGCGGCTTACCGCTTGATGGCACACCGGATGGACCAACTAGGCATGGATTACCCGCTGCATTTGGGTGTCACCGAAGCTGGCGACGGGGAATATGGCCGTATCAAGTCCACTGCGGGCATCGCACCGCTATTGGCGGATGGTATCGGCGACACCATCCGCGTCTCCCTGACAGAGGCCCCAGAAAAGGAAATTCCTGTCTGCTACAGCATTCTGCAAGCCTTGGGATTGCGGAAAACGATGGTTGAGTATGTCGCTTGTCCTTCCTGTGGTCGTACTTTGTTTAATTTAGAGGAAGTGCTGCACAAAGTGAGGGCGGCGACGCAACATCTGACGGGTTTGGACATAGCAGTAATGGGCTGTATTGTCAATGGGCCTGGAGAAATGGCTGATGCTGACTATGGTTATGTGGGGAAGCAGGCTGGTTATATTTCGCTGTACCGGGGCCGGGAAGAAATTAAGAAGGTGCCGGAGGACAGAGGTGTGGAAGAATTGATTAATTTGATTAAATCGGACGATCGCTGGGTGGAACCTTAAGTAAGCGGATGCCGGATGATTAATTTTAAATCCGGTAGTTACCCAAAGTAAGGGGCGGGTTGATTTAGATGGTTTGTATTCATCAAAGATGATTCGTAAAACCCGCCCCTACAAGCCATTTTCGGCGATCGCAGAATTTTATTTATATACATAAATAAATTCTACCTATGGGGGATAGAACCCCGATCGCACACCTGCTTTAAGAGCAGCGGGAAAAGATTTGAATCCAGTCTTTAAGGATTAAGTTAAATCGGGATGACAGGATTTGAACCTGCGACATCCTGCTCCCAAAGCAGGCGCGCTACCAAACTGCGCTACATCCCGGTGTGGTAGTTATCCACCCCATGACCATTAACACATAAAACCAGGAACTTGTCAAGCTATTTTTTCATTTGAACTCGAAATGTACTTCCAAGGGTGATGCCAGCGTCAATCGGGCAAGGCCCCCAAAAATCAACGCTGACCTGTACCGATCGACTAATCTGGATACCAGAACATACCTTTAATCCCCTCTGGATCTGACATAAAGCCCAAATTTCGGTAAAAATCCACAACTTGAGGGTCAGCAAATAAGGTAATGTTGCTGATGTCTTCACTACGGAGTTTTTTAATGATGTATTTCATCAGTGCCTTGCCCATACCCTTACCTTGGTAATCAGGATGAACTACCACATCCCATAGCGTGGCATTAAAAGCGTGGTCTGAAGTCGCTCTGGCGAAACCTACCAGCCGTCGCTGGGTGCCCCGGATCTCCCACATAGAGACGACTAAGAAGCTGTGTACAATAGCTTTTTTGACTTTTCGCAGGGGACGGCGGGACCAACCAACTGCATTACAAAGTTCTTCGAGTTCGTAGAGGTCAATATCCCGATCGCAACTAAAAAAGATGCGAGCGTTGCCGAGGGAGTTGGGTTTGCGAAAAGTTGGGGACAGCGGATCGCCAGACCCAACAGTCACATCTTCCTCAAATTCTGCTGTTTGGGGTACAGAGGCAGACTCAGAACTACTAAATAAGTTTTTCCAAAAACCCATGCAGGCGCGGTTAAGGTAGTAGAAGTTGGACGACGTTACAGAGAGCCCGAAACATAGACCCACTCCGATCGGGATGGGATGAATTGCGGGTAATCTTTTGAGCAACAGTTTACGGTACACTCATCTTACGCCGAAAAGACGGATTTGTCGTCCCACATTGAGTCTCCACTATTCTGATGCTGATCAAGTTGGGTACAAATTCATCCGTGGAGACTTTAAACCTCTTCGCATCGTTCCTGTGCATGGCGATCGGAACCTAGTATATCTCCCGCACCTTCCCCTCAATTATGGCTTCGGGTTTAAAACCATCTACACTAGAACTGCTCAAGCGCTTTAACCGAGCGTTTCCGCAGTTTTACGAGCAATTTGTCAGCAGTGAAATTCAACTGCAAAACCTCAAATTAGCTTATCAACTGTATAAAACTAGACAAGCAGTCATCGAAGTCAGACCGGAAGGTAACAAAAGTGCCCTGCATTTTGCTTATCGCAACCAGTCTTTTTTGTTGAGTGATATTTTTGGAGTCCTGGCCGCCTATGGACTAACGATTCATAGTCTGAGTCTATACGGTCAAATTTACCCGCCGATGTTGGTATTTATCAAATTGGTAGTATCTCGCGGAGGCAAGGTACTGGCAGATAAAACCGCAGAAAACGTCTGTAGGGCGGTTAGAGAGGCCTTGGCAGGACATTTTGAAGTTGAAGAGATGTTGGCGGTGGAATTTAATCTAGACGCGGGTTTAGAGGACGTGGCAACGGAATTCTACGTCGATCCAGTGTTCCACTTGCCAGCTTTGCTGATTGAAGCAGACAATCAGCCTGGACTTTTTTACAAAGTTATGTATGCCATTTGGCAAGAGGATTTGTTGGTGGTGAATGCTAATTTACTGGTTTGGCGGGGGCGGACTCGTTTAATTCTCTACTTGTTGGGCCCCAATGAAAGTTTAATTCCTGAGTATTTGGGGCAGAAAATTGCTGAGGGGGTGCGCCAAAGATTGCTGGGCGATCGATTTTAGAGAGGTCTCCTACACTCCTGCTGACTTCTTTCTTCTGCTATAGGGCGTCGCGTGAGAACCCCGGTCTTTCAAGCTCTTGATGAAACGCAGTTGCAGTCTGATAGCTGCCAGTCTCTGCTATGGAAGCAAACACAACCCGGATAGTCTTTTAGATTGTCCGGGTTTTTAGCTAAACTATAGTATATTAGTATAATGCAGAACAAGTAGGCGTATCAACTACGTGTTAAACCATTCCTAGAACGGTGAGATTCCGGGCAGTAAGACACCCTCAGCATTTTTGTCTGAGAAAGACTATGGCACTGCCAAGCAGCGCAGGATGGGGAGCGTACCGAACTGGCAATAGTGTTGATGCATTGCGAACGAAAGCATAAGGCAAAAAGTAAACGTAATTGCAGCACCAAAAGGTAGTTGTTTTGAGCGTCTAGAGGTGTCTTGACAGCGCCTTTAAGAGTGTCAAAGCTTCTTAAGAATCTCCGTACCGACCGGGCGGAGAGTGTCAAAACTGAATAGTGGCAAATTGTTTGAATTCAAATTCAGCTTAAATATCTGTGCGCGTCAACCTCACCGATCGGCAACAACACATCCTGTGGGCAACGGTTCGCCACTATATTGCTACAGCCGAACCCGTTGGCTCAAAAGCTTTGGTTGATGAGTACAAACTCACTGTCAGCCCAGCTACGATTCGCAATGCGATGGGAACTCTCGAAAAAGCAGGACTCCTCTATCAACCTCACACTTCTGCAGGACGTGTCCCCTCTGACTCTGGCTACAGACTTTATGTCGATCGACTGATCCAGCCTTCAGAGAAACTCGCCGGTAAGGTGGAACAGGTACTCGACCAGCTCAATTGGTCTGATGGTCGCCGCTCGGCGGTACTTCGAGGTGCGGCTCAAATTTTGGCGACTATTAGCGGTTACATTGCCCTGATCACCATACCCCAAACCAATATCGCTTGCTTGCGACACTTGCAACTGGTGCAGCTAGAACCGGGAAAGGTGATGCTGATAGTGGTGACAGATGCCTACGAAACCCAGTCTGTTTTGGTGGAGTTACCTCAAGACACAGAAGGTAAAAAGCAGGATGTAGAAATAGTCGATCGCGAATTACAGATTTTATCCAATTTTTTGAACTCTAAATTGCGCGGGCGCTCGTTCTCCGAACTCAGTACGATCGCGCTTAGCGAATTAAACCAGGACTTTGAACTGTACGCTGATTTGATGGGAACCATGCTGGCGGCCTTGAGCCGTCGGGCCGAGACTCCCACATACACGCGGATTTTGATCGGCGGTTTGGCCGAAGCATTACGTTTACCGGAGTTCTCGCAGTTGCAGCAAGTTCAAACCCTCGTTCAACTCCTCGAACAAGAACAGGAACTGCTTTGGCCCTTAATCTTTGAATCTCCAGCCGACTTGGAAACCGCCGGTAGACGGGTGACAGTCAGAATTGGCTCGGAAAACTCCCTAGAACCAATTCGCGGTTGTACTCTGATTTCTTCCACTTATCGGCGCGGCTCTTTACCTGTGGGGAGTGTTGGGGTTTTGGGACCGACGCGGATGGTTTACGAAAATGCGATCGCAGTTGTCGAAGCAGCCGCAGATTATTTGTCGGAAGCCATTGGCGGAAATCGAGCTAATTTTCCTGAAGCCGATCCATAGATGCCGCATAGTAGATTCATAGATGCACCCTGATTTGATACCCCCAAGTTTAATAGCTTGGGTTTTTTTTGTATAGATTATAGCATATTTTCCTTTCAAATTTTGAAGTTCAGGGGCGGATGTAATAAAACTAAAGTTAATATTTATTAGTCATCTGCGACTCTCCCGGTCTGCCACTCTCCCCCTCGGCCACTGACCCACTTTCAGGGGATAGGCTATTTTCCAAAGAAAAGTCAAAATATTAAGACATTTTTTAGAGTTGGTCAAAAACAGGTAAAAAAGATTAATGTGGTTATTAAACTCCTTTGTCTGTTGGGAATAACCAGGGTTGGCAAATTGCAAATAGCTTCCAGCCAATTTAGCAAAATTGCCACTCCAGCTAAGGTTCAACTCTTAAGTTAAGATCGAAGGCGAGATTTAAGTAATTTTTTTTAGGATTAAATGAAATCGATCGATAACAGTAAAAATACCTTTGCGATCACAACCCCTCTGTACTATGTAAACGATTTACCTCACCTTGGCAGCGCTTACACCACTATGGCGGCTGATGCTATAGCCAGATTTGAGAGGCTGCGGGGTAAGTCAGTCTTGCTAGTTACAGGGACAGACGAGCACGGACAGAAAATTCAACGCACCGCCGAGAGTTTGGGGCGATCGCCCCAGGCTCACTGCGATCTAGTTGTTCCGGGCTTTGAGGCGCTGTGGGAAAAATTCAACATCCAGTACGATCGTTTTATCCGCACGACATCCAGACGCCACGAGTATATTGTCAAAGAATTTTTCCAGCGCGTGTGGAACTCCGGCGACATCTACTTGAATCAGCAACAAGGCTGGTACTGCGTTTCCTGCGAAGAATTTAAAGAAGAACGGGACTTGTTACCGGGGCACCGTTGTTCTGTCCACACCAGCAAAGAAGTTGAGTGGCGCGATGAGGAAAACTACTTTTTCCGCCTGTCGCGCTATCAAGACAAACTCCTAGCCCTCTATGCTGAACGTCCAGACTTCATCGCGCCGGAAAGTCGGCGCAACGAAGTTCTCAGCTTTGTCAACTCTGGACTGCAAGACTTTTCGATTTCTAGGGTGAATGTGGCATGGGGTTTGCCGATGCCGGTTGACCCTAGTCATACCATCTATGTCTGGTTTGATGCTTTGGTAGGATACATCACCGCCCTGGTGGATGCTGACAGCGACCCCACTTTAGAGAATGCTTTATCTAAATGGTGGCCAGTTGACCTCCACTTAATTGGCAAAGATATTCTGCGTTTCCACGCAGTTTATTGGCCGGCAATGCTGATGTCTGCTGGTTTGCCGATGCCAGGCTGTGTCTTCGCCCACGGTTTTTTGACCAAAGATGGCAAAAAAATGGGTAAAACTGAGGGTAACACTTTAGACCCAGTGGAATTGGTCAATAAATACGGTGCTGATGCGGCTCGCTACTATTTCTTAAAAGAAATTGAGTTCGGACAGGACGGCGATTTTAATGAAACTCGGTTTATCAATACATTAAATGCTGAGTTAGCAAATGATTTGGGAAATTTGCTTAACCGTACTTTAAACATGGCCCGTAAATATTGCGGGGGTTGTGTTCCTAATGTATTGGCCGAAAACATTTCCAGCGACAACCTTCTCAAGGGTATGAGCCTGAATTTGGGCGAAGAAGTCGCTGGTTTTTATGAAGACTTAGCTTTTAGCAAAGCTTGCGAAGCCGTACTGGCTTTGGTTCGAGCTGGAAATAAGTTTATTGACGTACAAGCACCTTGGAGTTTGTATAAACAAGGACATTTAGAATCTGTCCAACAAGTGTTATATTCGGTTCTGGAATCTGTTAGACTGGCATCTTACCTTTTATCGCCGATAATACCAAATATCAGCAGTGCGATTTATCAGCAGCTCGGTTTTTCAATTGACTTTAACGATAAGGTAGCAGTTAACAGTTTAGCAACATTTGCAACTCACTCGGTATGGGGTGCTTTACCAGCAAACCAAGCTCTGGGAGAAGCTCAGCCTGTTTTTAGGCGACTAGAACTGCTGGAAAAAGTACCTTCTTAGTTGACATTAGGCGATCGGGGTGCTATGACCGATCGCAAATTAGCACTTATTTCATTACCTAATCTTTCATAAAAAATTGAGGCATAACAATCATGTTGAATAGAATAGAAAGCAACGATCTTTTTACGCCGGAACAAGTTTTAGAAAATCGGGGACGAGTGGCAATCTTTATTGATGGCTCTAACTTGTTTTATGCTGCTTTACAGTTAGGGATTGAGATTGATTATACCAAGCTTCTGTGCCGTTTAACGGCTGGTTCCCGGCTGCTGCGGTCTTTTTTCTACACTGGTGTCGATCGCACTAACGAGAAACAACAGGGGTTTTTGCTGTGGATGCGCCGCAACGGATACCGGGTAATTTCTAAGGATTTGGTGCAGTTACCAGATGGTTCTAAGAAAGCGAACTTAGATGTAGAAATTGCTGTGGATATGATGGCTTTGGTGGGTTCCTATGACACGGCGGTTTTGGTCAGTGGCGATGGCGATTTGGCCTATGCTGTGGATGCTGTTAGCTACCGTGGGGTGCGGGTTGAGGTGGTGAGTTTGCGATCGATGACTAGCGACAGTTTAATTAATGTAGCCGATCGCTACATCGATTTGGAAATGATTAAGGAAGATATCCAAAAAACATCGCGCCCTAACTATGCTTATCGCCCCTTGTCTGGCTTGAGCTTGATGGACGAACATGACGATAGATAGGAAGTTGGGAATGGGTAATGGGGAATGGGTAATGGGGAATGGGTAATGGGGAATGGGTAATAGGTTAAATAATTCAAAATTAAAAGTCAAAAATTTAGATAAAATATAGGAGATTTTAAACTTTTGATTTGCTTTTTCAATTAATAAGTTACCAAATTACCAATTACCAAATCATTAATTACCACATTACTAATTACCACTTACTAATTATTAATTACTAAATGATTAATTACCCATCAAAAATTTCCAATTTCTCATCCCCAAAAGTGGTGCTACTAACTTTAGTTGCCTTGCTTTTGGGGATTGGTGCTTGTGGCGCTCCTTCCGACACTCAAAAAAGTAAGTTAGCTGAAGATCTCAAAACTGCTGAAAAGTCAAACAGCACTTTAACATTGAACAAAGTAATTCTAGAGCAGGCCAATGAAAAAGGCGAGTTATTCTGGAAAGTGAGGTCGAAGGATGCTGTTTACAGCAAAGACCAAAAGATAGTGAACGTTCAGAAACCCGTGGGGAAATTGTTTCAGGACGGTAAAGAAATTTACGATATTCAAGCAGAAACAGGAGAGGTATTTCAAGAAGGAAATCAGGTATTTCTGAAAGGCAAAATAGTTGCTACTGACCTCAAAAATGGAGTGGTGCTCAGGGGGAATGAATTGGAGTGGCGGCCCAAGGAAGATGTGTTAGTGGTTCGCAATAATCTGACTGGAGATAACAAACAGGTGAGTGCTTCAGCCAAGGAAGCGCGAGTTTTCACTAGAGCCAGGAGAATGGAGTTATTCGGCTCTGTAGTCGCAGATATTAAAGATCCGGTTTTGCAATTGCGAACAGAGCATTTAATCTGGTTTCTGGATCAGCAAAAAGTCAGCAGTGATAAACCTAGTCAACTGGACAGATATAAAGATAAAAAAGTTACAGAAAGCGGTTTTGCTGACCAGACAGATGTAGACTTAAAAACGAAGATTGCGACGCTGACCAAAAATGCTCAATTGATGCCATCAGACCCGCCACTGCAAATAGAAAGCAATTTGATGAGTTGGAATTTTCCGGCACAAAGTGTGGTTTCTCCGGGACCAGTGAAGATTTTTCACCGGGTGGAAAAGGTGACGATGACTGGGGATACTGGTAGGGGAGATTTAGATAAAAAAGTTTTTTATTTGACGGGAAATGTGCTAGGAATAGGGCAGAAACGTCAATCTCAGTTGAATAGCGATCGAGTAATTTGGTATTTAACTAATCAGACTTTTGATGCGGAAGGAAATGTGGTTTACCGACAATTAGATCCGGTGTTTAATTTAACTGGACCGAAGGCTTCGGGACAGCTTAAAGATCAAACTGTGATTGTCAAAGGTGACGGTGGGGGTGGCCAAGTTGTGACGGAGTTTGTGCCGGATGAGCATAAAGCAACTTTGGGACAGTAGATAGGATTGGTGATATCGTTGACCGTTGCATCGTCAGGTGATTTAACCTTACTAGAACACAGAGAACACAGAGAGCTCAGAGAGAAATGAATAATTCCGATGAAGAGAGGAATTGATATGACACCTTAAGGTCAAACCGACAGTCTTTCTTGTTTGTGTCGAAGTCTAGATCCCCCCTAGGGCGTGTTTTCAAACCCAAAGATCCCCCCCAGCCCCCCTTAAAAAGGGGGGGGAAAGAGTCTTTAAGTCCCCCTTTTTAAGGGGGATGCGAGGGGGATCTAAATCTTAAGGAGTAGTTTGAAAACACGCCCTAGCCCCCCTTAATAAGGGGGGGACTTGAACGCTGATATAATGAAGATTAAATTGAGTAAGGAGCAGTTGGGATGACAACAACTTTAGAAAAGTTAGAAAAGCTCGATGAACCTATCTTAATTGACGAATTGAGCTGGAGAGAGTTTAAGGTGGTTGAGCAGTTGCTCTCACGCCCAGGGGTGAGATTGTCATTTTTAGATGGGGTATTGGAGATTAGACGTATGCCCACTAGAAAGTGAAACTGGAAGGGTGAAGCGAGAAGCGGATTTGTCTTACGAATTGGGGCCTAATCGAGAACTTCCTGATTTGGTGGTGGAAGTGGTGGTGACTAGCGGCGGTATTGACAAGTTGGAAGCTTACAAACGCCTGCAAATTCCTGAAGTTTGGTTTTGGGAAAATGGTAGGCTGCGTTTGTATTCGTTGGAGGCTGATGGATATGCAGAGGTCGATCGCTCTTTGGTTTTGCCAGATTTAGATATTGTATTATTGGCGCGGTGTATTAATATTGAAAATCACCTTCAGGCAATGCGGGAATTTAGACAAGCGATTCAAGGTTCTTAGAAGCCTGTTTTTAGAGTGGATTATTGAACCGCGAAGACGCGAAGGACGCGAAGGAGGAGTCAGTGGTCAAAAACCCGGTTTCTGCGTCAATATCTCTCGGTTCGATGCACCCGGTCACTGAGCGTAGTCGAAGTGTTCGGAGAAACCGGGTTTTTTTGCCTAGTCCTAATTTTGATGCTTTTTACAATTGTCCGAAACCTTTTTTGGGCTTATCTTTTTTCTTTTTCTTTTTCTGTTGTTGGCCGCCCATGTAGCCACGGGCACCGGGCTGCATTCCGGCCATTCCTGGCATTCCTGGCATTCCCGGTAATCCTCCCATACCTGTAAAGTTACCTTGACTCATTTGCTGCATCATGGTACGCATTTTTTGGAAATCGCTGACGAGTTTGGTGACGTCGTTTTCTGCATAGCCTGCACCTTTTCCGATGCGACGGCGGCGAGATGGTGAACTTGCTAATAGTTCGGGGTTGCGGCGTTCTTCTACTGTCATGGAATTAATCATGGCTTCGGTGCGTTTTAGCTGCACTTCTCCTTGTCGCATTTGTTCGTCTGAGAGTTTGTTCATCCCCGGTATCATTTTCATGATGCCGCCTAGGGAACCCATGTTTTTTAGCAGTCTGGTTTGTTTGAGAAAGTCGGTAAAGTCAAACTTTGCCGTGAGCATTTTCTCTTGCATTTTTTCGGCATCGGCGATGTCGAATTCTTCTTGGGCTCTTTCTACTAGGGTGAGGACGTCGCCCATGCCGAGTATTCTCGATGCCATGCGATCGGGATAAAATGGTTGCAATGCTTCCACTTTTTCGCCGACTCCGACAAATTTAATTGGGGCACCGGATATTTGGCGCACGGATAAGGCTGCTCCGCCGCGGCTGTCGCCGTCTAATTTGGTTAAGATGGCGCCGGTAATGCCGATTTGTTCGTGAAAGGTGCGGGTTAAATTTGCTGCTTCTTGGCCTGTCATGGCATCTACAACTAACAGTGTTTCGTGGGGTTGTACTGTTTGTTTGATGCGGCCTAATTCTGCCATCATGTCTTGGTCGATTTGCAGGCGGCCTGCTGTATCGACGATGATTGTATCAACGCCTAGTTGTTTGCCGTGTTCGATCCCTTGGCGGGCAATTTCTACGGGGTCCGTATCAGTACCTAGTTCAAATACTGGTACGTCTATTTGTTTACCTAGGGTGAGCAATTGGTCGATCGCGGCTGGTCGATAAATGTCTGTTGCCACCAGCAATGCGGTACGATTTTGTTTGCGGAGGTGCAGTGCTAGTTTGGCGGTGGCTGTGGTTTTACCGGTGCCTTGTAAACCTGCCATCAGGACGACTGTGGGCCCGCTGTCGGCGATGGCGAGGGGTACGTTGGTTTCCCCCATGACGCGGACGAGTTCGTCGTGAACTATTTTAATGAATTGTTGGTCGGGACGGACGCCTGAGACTACTTCTGCTCCTTGTGCTTTGGCCGTTACTTCGGCGATGAAGTTTTTGACGACTTGGAGGTTGACATCTGCTTCCAGGAGGGCGCGGCGGACTTCTTTGAGCGCGTCTTGGATGTTGCTCTCGGAGATTTTATTCTGTCCGCGCAGTTTTTTCCAGGTGGATTCGAGTCGATCGGCAAGGGCTTCAAACATAGGGCTTTGTTGGCTAGTCAGTCTTTTTTATTTTAAGGGTAAATGGCGGTGTTTGGATTCATGTTTTGCTAAAAGTGGGATTTTTTATGTATGAAGGGGGATTAGGGCTGATGAATTTGGATATTTTTTAACTTATTTGATGTGGCTTTTTTTGTATTCAGGACTTAGGCACTCTATCTACATCTGCGCTTGAAAGTAGGAGCGTATACCCTATAAAAGCTTCTGTTAACATAACTCCAAAAATCGGGCGTGCCACAGTTTGCCACTCTCTGTCAAACCTTGCGATCGCACTTTAATTTTGACGTTTTTGGGATGAGCCTCATAGAGTCGGCTAATTTCCTGCATTTCTGTGGCGCTAAACCCGGTTCCGACTGCTCCCATTGGCACTAATTTGCCCTGATTTTCTTGAGCTACTTCGATCGCACTAAAGGGCCTGCCCGCAACTTTTGTCGGTGTTAACCCCACAATCCACAGCTCGAATTCCAGACAATATTTTGTCCTCACCATGGGGAATTTTTTGATATCTTTCCCCCCTACATAGGGGCAGTTATGCAAAACCCACACTTCGCCTTCTTTATTTTCCGATTCTTGCTGATTTGCTAGTACAAGTTTTTCGGTGGCGGTGCGAAAGGTCGGTACAATTTCAAATTCTTTAGATAAATTCACCAGCATTTCGCCAATTTCTACTCCAGCAGCAATTCGTGCTGATTCCGGCAACGGAGTTAGGTCTTTTCCTTGGTAAAACAAACATTTAAAAATAGCATAAATTGCAGAGGGTGCCAGGGTGGGAAAACCTCTTTCTATATTAACTGTAGCAGCTTGGGAGCCTGTGCGGTGTTCGCTGCCGGTACAGCTTTTGTAATATAGTTCGCCGTCTAAAACAAAGATGCCTATTTTAGTTGCTGTGTCAATTAATGCTTGCTCTATTTCAATGGATGGCTGTTGGCGTAGGTTTGTCGATCGCGATTGGTAGTATACTTTGTCTGGAGTGGCGATCGCCACTACTCGATTGCCGTCGCGTTTTGGCTGTCCCCAATAATCTGAATTTTCGATGTAATAAGAACGTGCATTCGGTGCGTCTACCGGCTGCATTGTCACAACTTTTCCCGGCTGTAAGTGTGGCGGTAATTGGGCAATTATGGGATTGTTGACAGTTGTTTCTATTTTGGGGGCGGAATTTGATTTGGCCTTGGGAACCAGATTGGTGGTAGCATTGGGTTCTTCCTTGAGAGCGAGTGGCTGTTGTCCAGTTTCCAATTCAAAAGCTTTTTTCCAAAATCCCATCGCCATGTCTGGATATCCTTCCGACTCCGCACAGAGTGCAAAACTAATCACTTTCGCCGTACCAATACCGCGCCCGTAATCAGCTAAATATTGTAGGGCCCCCGCTTCACCCATCAAGTGTAATTCTCGCTTAACGATGCGATTGTTCCAGCGTTCTCGAATGTCGCCACTGATTTTTTTAGCTGCTTTTCGTTTGGCTTCGACGTATTCGGTGCAGTCCATACTGCCTCCTGTTTGTAGGGCTACTTACTACACTATACAAAAAAATGATTAATTAGTCAAGTTGATAGCAAGAAACATTAGGGTGTCAGTAAAAATGCTAAGATAGACTCGATCGTATACTCACATTAATGATGCGGGGCTTGGCGGATTGCTAAGTGTAGTTAGCCAATTTGCGATCGCAGGTTGGAAAATTTAAGATCGAGTCTAATTGTAGTAGATGATGAGATTGATTTTGTACAGCAAACCTGGATGCCACTTGTGCGAAGGGTTGCAAGAAAAACTGGAACAGATTGAAAGCATCAAGTTTCAATTGGAAGTGCGAGATATTACCCAACATGATGACTGGTTTCAAGCTTACCAGTACGAAGTGCCAGTTTTGTTTAAAGTCCACCCTCTCGGAAACAATTCGGCCGATGTTGCATCCTCGCCCCTAGAACAATTACCCCGTCCTTCTCCGCGCTGCACAGTCGCACAATTGGAGCAAATGTTACAGAAATATTTACAAAGCGATGGGTCAAAATAGATTCAACACAGTTTAATGAGGAGTGATTGACATGAAATTGAGAGAATTATTAGCAGCGGTTCCCAGCATTTCTTTTGACTTGCAACATCCCGCCCTCGATGCGGAAGTCCAGGGTTTATCGACTAATTCCCACGCTTGTAAGTCGGGGGATTTGTTTTTGGGAATGCCGGGAACGCGGGTAGATGGGGGAGATTTTTGGCCTAGTGCGATCGAGGCTGGTGCTGTAGCTGCCATAATTTCCACCTCAGCCGCCCAAAAAATACCCCCCCAACCCCCCCTTGGCAAGGGGGGGCTAGAAAGGTCGAAAATACCCCCCCAACCCCCCCTTGGCAAGGGGGGGCTAGAAAGCTCGAAAATACCCCCTCAGCCCTCCAGCCAGGGGGGGCTAGAAAGCTCGAAAATACCCCCTCAGCCCTCCAGCCAGGGGGGGCTAGAAGAGGTTCCCTGTGTGATTCCAGCAGGGGATATGGCTCAAGTTTGCGGTCAAATAGCAACGGCATTTTACGGTAGTCCAGCTAGCCAATTGAAACTGGTTGGTGTTACGGGTACTAATGGCAAAACTACAACTACTCATTTAATCGAATTTTTGCTGAATCAAATGCAGTTACCTGCGGCGATTTTCGGCACGCTTTATACTCGCTGGTCGGGCTATGAAAAAACGGCACTTTACACCACACCTTTTGCTGTGGAACTGCAAAAAGAATTAGCAGAATCTGTTAGTGCTGGATGCAAATATGCAGTAATGGAAGTCAGTTCTCATGCTTTGGTACAGCAGCGAGTTTTGGGCTGTGATTTTGATGTTGCCGTGTTTACCAACTTGACTCAAGACCATCTGGATTTCCATAGCGATATGGAAGATTATTTTAATGCAAAATCGCTTTTGTTTAGTCCAGATTATCTCAAAGGTCGGGCGGTTGTGAATATTGATGATGCCTACGGAAGGCGAATCATGAAAAGTCTCAAGTCTGAGCAAGTTTGGAGTTACAGCACTAGCGATCGAACTGCTGATTTGTATGCTGATGATTTGCAATATCAGCCCAACGGCGTTAAAGGAATCTTGCATACTCCTAAAGGAAAAACTGCTTTTGTTTTGCCTTTAGTTGGTCAGTTCAATTTATCAAATATGTTGGCTGCTGTTGGTGCTGCTTTGGATTTGGGTTTAGATTTGTCGGCAATTGTAGAGAAATTATCGGAATTTGTGGGAGTTCCGGGACGGATGGAACGGGTGCAAATAAGTGCCGACCAAGATATTAGTGTAATTGTCGATTACGCGCACACTCCTGATAGTTTGGAGAACTTGTTGAAGGCTTCGCGGCCGTTTATTCCGGGTCAGATGATTTGTGTGTTTGGTTGCGGTGGCGATCGCGATCGCACTAAGCGTCCAAAAATGGGTAAAATCGTGGCAGAATTGGCCGACTTAGCTGTTGTTACTTCCGACAATCCGCGCACTGAAGTTCCTCAGCGGATTTTGGAGGATATCCTAGCAGGAATTGGACCGGAACTCAATCCCATCGTCCAGTGCGATCGAGCTGCTGCAATTCGCACTGCGATTATGGATGCTAAACCCGGAGATGGCGTGCTGATTGCGGGTAAGGGACACGAAGATTATCAGATTTTGGGTACTGAAAAAGTTCATTTTGACGATCGAGAACAAGCCCGAAATGCTCTCAAAGAAAGAATGAATGGGGTTGGCAGCTAGTTAAAAACATACCCAGATGCCAGATTTCTTTAAGAAGTCTGGCATCTCAACAGCAACAAATCACAAGTCATACTTAACAAAAAAAATATAATAAACCAGTAATTATACTTACACCGTATTTAATCGGCCTCATTATAATTAGATAAAACACTTTAATAAACCACCGAAATTGCTGTGATCTAAATCACTCAATATCGCAGTCTCGATCGCATCCAATCAGGTATCGATATTACTATAATTAGGTTTTAGCAAAGACTTTTGTAAGGAAAAAAAATCTTGATCAAACTATTTTACAGCTAACACTAAAATCATGACGAATTATCCCAATTTGGTAAGTTCCACATCCTTCGATCCTCTGTCACCTTCGGTAGACTTATCTGTTTCCTTTGCTCAAAAGTATATGCAGCAGATGAAAGGTAATGCTGGCGGCGTGGTTGACGATCGCTTTGCCGAACGACGGCGCACTGGGATGGCAAAAACCATGTTGGAATCCCTGCGTTCTGTGAGTGCAAAATCCTGGACTAAGACCGATAATTTGCTGGCGCAAGAGTTAGTTAATCACGGAATTGATAGCGAACTTATCGATCCCTGGCAAATTTCCGGTGGCATCCATAAAGTTTACAAATTTGCGATCGAAGCCTACGATCAACAATTACCGCCCCATAGTATTGTCACCAAAATTAGCCCAGTCTTAGGCGAAGTTCGCAAGCAAGTTACAGCGGTGGACCCCCGCGTCATTGGCTTTGTCGCGATGCAATATCATTACACAGGAGTGCAATTGATGGAGTTGCTCCCAGATGTGGAACAGGAGAAGTTTGCTAACTACGTTAAGATTCTCGACGATCATCTGTATATGCCACTGCAACGCGCCTACAGTGCGGCGGGGAAGCATCCATCGGATTCGGTAGCGCTACAATCTGTACGGTTGTTGATGCCAATCATGAGGCAGATTGCTGAACGGGTAGTCGATCGGGTAAATCAACTCTACCCACGCTATCGCTGTCTTTCTGGGCCTCTCAACAGCCCAAATATTCGCACATCCAGCATCCGCGATGTCGAGATGTTTCAAGTCTATATGTGGGTGTGTCTGCTGGAAGGAAATTTGCACGCCCTAGAGACGGAACTGTTTCCGCTGTGCGTCATGATTTACCCCAAACTAAATGTGAGTTGGGAACTTGTCAGCCAAATGACTCACTTACTACGCAAGGAAATTTGTGCCTGTCTGTCACCCGAACAAGCAAAATATTGCGAACCTTTCTATGAGATTCTGCGCCGTATGTTTTCAGCGGAAGTTTTTCCGAACGCTTGATAACTACTATCATAAAGATTAAAGTTTCTGCGGGCAGCACAATGGAAAAAGCTACGTTTGCAGCGGGTTGTTTTTGGGGGGTTGAAGACAAGTTTCGATCGGTGCAGGGGGTGTTATCGACTTGGGCGGGCTATACGGGCGGTCATTGGCAACATCCCTGTTACCTCGATGTTTGTGCGAGAATTACGGGTCACGCTGAGGCCGTGCAGGTAGAGTTCGATCGCTCTGTGGTAAGTTACGAAGCATTGCTCAATGTCTTCTGGAACTGTCACGATCCTACTCAAATCAACCGCCAAGGACCCGATCGGGGAGAACAGTACAGGTCGGTGATTTTTTATCACAATTTAGAACAAGAACAAGCGGCGCGCTTGTCCAAACACAAGCTGCAACTATCGGGGAAATACGATAAAGATATTGCTACGGAAATTCAACCTGCTGGTGAGTTTTATATGGCTGAAGATTATCACCAGCAGTATCTCGATAAAAAACGGCGTTTAAGTTGGCAGACATGAGGCGATTGCAATTGGGGCGATCGCGCCCTAACACAGGTTGAACACCGACGTAATTGATGGTAGGAATCGGGAATTAGGAATAAAATTAATCTCCTCCGATCCCCGACTTTTTAATAAGTCTGGGAGTACCACTGGGTACGCATCAAAAATGACTGTGTTTTTTTCATTAAACCTAGTATAACATAGTAGATAAGCGTGCAGATTTGGCTGGAGCTTAGGCGAGGATTATTTGATAAATATGAAGGATGACTAACCTATGGATGCGATCGCTAATTTGTCAGGTTATCAGATACTAGAGCAGCTTTATGCAGGTTTGAGAACCTTGGTGTATAGGGGTATCCGAGAGCTCGACGGACAACCTGTCGTGATTAAACTGCTACACAACCCCTTTCCCAAGTTTAGCGAATTGGTGCAATTTCGCAATCAATATACGATCGCCAAAAATCTCAACCTACCCAGCATCGTCAAACCCCTAAGTCTAGAAGCCTACGGCAATAGCTATGCCCTAATTATGGAAGATTTTGGTGGAGTCTCCCTGTCTGCTTATCTCAAGGGCGATCCACAACAGCCAGCCGACACAGATCGAAACCAATCTCATAAAATTTTACCTTTAGCAGAATTTCTTAACTTAGCTTTACAACTCACAGATATTCTGCACTATCTTTCTCAAAAGCGAGTAATTCATAAAGATATCAAATCCGCTAATATTCTGATTAATCCAGATACCAAACAAGTAAAAATTATTGATTTTAGTATCGCTTCCTTGCTACCGAAAGAAACCCAAGAAATCTCTAATCCCCAGATTCTTGAAGGAACTCTCCCCTATCTCTCCCCAGAACAAACAGGGAGAATGAATCGCGGCATTGACTACCGCAGCGACTTTTATTCCCTGGGCGTTACCTGCTACGAATTATTAACGGGCCAATTACCGTTTATTTCCCAAGATCCGATGGAATTGGTGCACTGTCATCTCGCTAAGCAGCCACTTCCCGCACATCAAATCAATCCACAAATTCCCCTAGCTTTATCTGAGATTGTCTCTAAGCTGATGGAGAAGAATGCGGAAAACCGCTATCAGAGTGCATTGGGGCTGAAACACGATCTAGAGATTTGTCAGGCTCAATTACAAGAAACTGGGGAGATTAAAGCGTTTGTTTTGGGGGAATGCGATATTTGCGATCGTTTTATTATACTCGAAAAACTCTACGGTCGAAAAACTGAAGTTGCTGAATTATTAGCCGCATTCGATCGAGTAGCAAACCCTCATTCCCAGGCAGAATATGGTTCCCAGGCTCCGCCTAGGAATAAATATCAGGAGGCTCTGCCTCCTCTTTCAGTGCCTATTCTTTCTCAACTAAATCGCGAGGCAGAGCCTCTAGAAATGCGTTACCAGGCAGAGCGTGGTAACGAGGGAAACGAGGGAATAGAGCCTGGGAACGAGGGAACAGAAGGCTCCCCCCTTATTAAGGGGCTAAATCGCGAGGCAGAGCCTCTGGAAATGCGTTACCAGGCAGAGCCTGGTAACGAGGGGAACGAGGGAAAAGAAGGCTCCCCCCTTATTAAGGGGGGCTGGGGGGGATCGAATTTATCCCGCAGCGAATTGATGCTAGTTGCCGGATTTTCCGGCATTGGAAAAACCGTTGTAGTCAACGAAGTTCACAAACCCATAGTTCGCCAACGCGGTTATTTCATTAAAGGCAAATACGACCAATTTCAACGCAACATTCCCTTTAGTGCTTTCGTGCAAGCCTTCCGAGATTTGACAGAGCAATTGCTCAGTGAAAGCGACGCTAAACTTCAGGAATGGCAAACAAAAATTCTGAAGGCTGTTGGCGAAAACGGTCAAGTTGTTGTAGAAGTAATTCCCGAATTAGAACAAATTATTGGCAAACAACAGCCAGTCTCTGAACTTTTGGGAAGTGCTGCCGAAAACCGTTTCAATTTAGTGTTTCAAAAATTCATCTCTGTGTTTGCTACAAAAGAACATCCCTTAGTGATATTTTTGGATGATTTGCAGTGGTCAGATTCAGCATCTCTGAAATTAATGCAACTGTTGATGAGCGAAAAAGACAGCCAGAATTTGCTGGTAATTGGGGCATATCGGGATAACGAAGTATCTCCGGTTCATCCGTTTATGCTGGCGGTAGCAGAGATGGAAAAAGCCCAACTAACCGTAAATACTATTACCTTGGAGCCGCTCAGTCAAGTTGATATTAACGATTTGATAGCAGATACGCTAATTTGCGATCGCACTCTTGCTCAGCCATTAACCGAGTTAGTTTATCAAAAAACCCAAGGTAATCCATTCTTTGCCACGCAATTTCTCAAATCGCTACAGGAAGACGGGCTGATTGCGTTTAACCATGAGGGCAACCACGGGGGGATTGCCCCTACAGAAAACCAGAGTTGTGTAGGGGTAGTGCCCCCGTGCCTACCCCTCCCCAGTAAAGGGGGGTGGCAGTGCGATATTGCCCAAGTCAAAGCCCTAACTATCAGCGATGATGTGGTGGAGTTTATGGCGCTGCAATTGCAGAAGTTGCCGATCCCAACTCAGGATGTGCTGAAGTTGGCTGCGTGCATTGGAGCTCAGTTCGATCTGAATATATTGGCGGTAGTCAGCGAAAAGTCGCCAGAAGAAACTGCTGCGGATTTGTGGAAATCGTTGCAAGAAGGATTCATCTTACCAACCAGTGAAATTTATAAATTTTATCAAGGAAAAGAAGAGCGGGAGAAAACCGATATCTTGCCAACTACCGTCGCTCAATTACCTAACTACAAATTTCTACACGATCGCATTCAACAAGCGGCTTATTCCCTAATTCCAGAAGAGCGAAAACAAGCCACTCACCTGAAAATAGGGCAACTGTTGCTGCAAAAAAGTAGTGAAACTCAACGTCAGGAACGGATTTTTGATATTGTCGGTCATTTCAACTTTGCCCGCGACTTGATTTCGGATGAAACAGCACGTTATGAATTAGCCTCGCTGAACTTGCAGGCTGGGAAAACTGCGAAAGCTGCCGCAGCCTTTGACGCGGCGTTAATATTTGTGAATACAGGTATTAGCAGCTTACCAGCCGATAGCTGGCAAGCACAATATACTCTGACGCTGGCCTTACACAATTTGGCAGCGGAAGCAGCCTATTTGTGCAGCAAATTTGAACAGGTGCAACAGCTAGTTAGTGCGATTTTGCAACAAGCAAACCAACTGCTAGATAAAGTTAGTGCTTACGAGATTCAAATCCTCGCTTACCTTGCCCAAGGCCAGCCGCAGGATGCCGTTTATACAGCAATTGATGCGATCGGGCTGTTTGGCATTCGGCTTCCCAAAAACCCGACTCAGCCTCAAGTATTGCTGGGTTTAGCCAAAACTAAGTTGATTCTCGGTAACAAGAAACCGGAACAACTTGTGAATCTGCCAACTATGACAGATGCTAACAAATTGGCAGCGATGCGAATTCTTTATAGTGCTGCTTCTGCTGCCTATCTTTGTGCTCCGAAGTTGATGCCGCTACTGGTATTTGAGCGGGTTAATTTGTCTGTACGGCACGGCAATACTGCCCTATCGGCTTTTGGCTATGCTTGGTACGGATTGATTCTCTGCGGCATACTCGTGGATATCGAAGCTGGCTATCAATTCGGACAGCTTGCTCTGCAATTATTAGAGCGTTTTAATGCGACGGATTTGAGAGCAAAAGTGCTATTTATGACTTATACGTTTATCAGCCATTGGCGCGATCGCATCGCAGATACAATGCCAGCGCTGTTAACAGCTTACCAGAGCGGTTTAGAAACGGGAGATGTCGAATATGCTGCTTGGGCTGCTTTGGTTTATTCTTACAATCGCTACTGGACAGGGGAGAACTTAAGGTCAGCAGAAGCAGGGATGCGTTCTTTGATAGCGGCGATCGCTCCTTTAAACCCAAAAAATGGCTCTCTTTATATCCAAATATACCATCAAGCGACCTTAAATCTTCTGGGTGATTCTAGCGATCCGAGTTGCTTGTCGGGCGAAAGCTATCGGGTGGCTGAAGATATTCCGGCACAGGTTGTGGCTAACGATCGCACAGGGTTATTTTTTAGTTACGTTTGCCAACAGCATCTTCATTATTTGTTTGGAAATTATCCCGCATCAGTTGAAAAGTCAAAGGCTGCTAAACCGTACTTTGATAACTGCGTTTCTTCCCTGCCAACAGTTCTGCACTTCTTTTACGATTCTCTGGCACAACTGGCAATTTACGCAACTGCAACCTCAAAAGAACAGAAGCAAATTCTCAAGAGTATTGAGGCGAATCAGAAACAACTGAAGAAATGGGGACACTATGCCCCGATGAATTACCAACATAAGTTTCTGTTGGTAGAAGCAGAACGGTATCGGGTACTGGGGCAAAAACTAGAAGCGATCGAATTGTACGATCGCGCAATTCTACTTGCCAAAGAAAACCAATTCCTCAACGAAGAGGCATTAGCCAACGAACTTGCAGCCAAATTCTACCTCGACTGGGACAAACAAAAAGTAGCTCAATCGTATATGCAAGGAGCTTACTACTGTTATGCCAAATGGGGCGCGAAAGCGAAAATTGATGACTTAGAAACCCGCTATCCCCAACTCCTTAGTGCCATATTGCAGACACAACAAAATCATTTTTCCATCAGCGACACTCGCCTGGAAACTCTCGATCGATCCTCCATCCTCGATCGCACCATCCACACAACTCGTTCTAGCAGCAGTAGCATTTCCGAATCTCTCGATTTCGCCACCATTCTCAAAGCCTCGCAAGCTTTATCCAGTGAAATCCAACTAGAGAAATTAGTTTCCAATTTAATGCAAGTAGTGATGGAAAATGCTGGGGCAAAAAAGGCTGGTCTGCTGTTATTGCAAGACGGTATTTTGATGCTTGAAGCTCTAGCAGATGCCGATCAAAACATTAGCATATTGTCTGTGCCAGTGTCAAGCGTTCAAAAAATTCCAGTAACACTAATAAACTACGTTAAACGCAGCTTAAAAACTGTTGTTATCGACGATGCAACGGCACAAAATAATTTTAGTGCCGACCCGTATTTGATGCAGGAAAAACCTCATAGTGTGCTGTGTACGTCTATTTTAAACCAAGGTAAATTAATCGGATTGCTGTATCTAGAAAATGGGTTAACGATTGGGGCATTTACGCGCGATCGCACGGAACTCATTCAACTATTGTGTACCCAAGCAGCGATTTCTATCGAAAATGCCAGACTTTATGGTCGTGAGCAAGACAAATCCCAGGATCTACAAGTATCGTTAGATCAATTAGAGCAATCAGAATTGCGTTTTAGAAATCTGTTTGAGAATTCACCAGACGCTATATTTTTGGGAAATAAAGCAGGATTTATTGACTGCAATCAGGCAACAGTTGCTCTGTTTGGCTACACCCATAAAGACCAGCTTCTCAAGCTACATCCATCCAACGTATCCCCAGAATTTCAGCCTGATGGTGAATATTCTTTAGATAAAGCAAACAGGATGATCGCGAACGGATTAGAGACTGGAAGCTATCAGTTTGAATGGATGCACCAACGGGCGAATGGCGAAGAATTTTGGACAGAAGTGCTACTAACCATGATTTTATATGATGGTGCCGAGGCGTTATACGGTGTTGTCCGAGATATTAGCGATCGCAAACAAGCAGAAGTCACCTTGCACCAAAAATCTCAAGAACTCGAACAAACCCTGCAAGACCTCAAACAAGCCCAATTGCAAATGGTGCAGAATGAAAAAATGGCAACTTTGGGCAATTTAGTTGCAGGTGTCGCCCACGAAATCAACAATCCCATTGGCTTTATTGCAGGCAGTGTCAACAACATCGAAGAATACATTCAAGACTTACTTGCTCATCTTGAATGCTATCAAAAATGTTATCCAGAACCAGTAGCGGAAGTTAGCGACAATGCAGAAGATATTGACTTAGAATTCCTGATCGAAGATTTGCCGAAGCTGATTCCAGCTATGAAAATAGCCTCCCAGCGCATTCGCGAAATTAGCAACAGCCTCCGCACCTTTTCCAGAGCAGATACTGCGGAAAAAGTTGCTTGCGACATCCATCAAGGGATTAACAGTACGCTGTTGATTTTGAAATACCGCCTCAAAGCTTCCGAGAAACGTCCGGCTGTTGAAGTGATTTCGGAATACGGTAAGTTGCCGCTTGTCAAGTGTTTTTTGGGACAATTAAATCAAGTATTTATGAATATTATCGCTAATGCGATCGATGCGTTTGATGCAGCCAGCGCCGGGCAAACATTTGCGGAAATTCAAGCTCATCCTCAGCTTATTACAATTTGCACTGAAGTTTCGGGCGATCGGCAAATGGCAGTAATTCGGATTAGAGATAACGGCCCGGGGATGTCTGAGGAAGTGCGATCGCATATTTTTGACCACTTGTTTACCACGAAAGAGGTTGGTAAAGGCACTGGATTGGGACTTGCAATTGCCCGTCAAATTGTGGAAGAAAAACACGGTGGAAAATTGACTTGTATTTCTGCACCATCGAAGGGAACGGAGTTTGTAATTGAGATTTTAATTGATTGAGGTGCACGCGATATTAGAGCGTGTTTCCTCGACAATATACCACCGTAAAAATGGTTGGTAACTACAAACCATCTTTATTATCTATAATTGACCGGAATTGATATAAAACATTGTTTTAGCTGTTGGGCGAGGACTTGAACGTAGGGTGTTCTGAGCATAGTTAAGTGATTTCCGGGGACTCTAATCACTTCTACTGTGTCGGTAGTAAGTTCGTTCCAGCCGAACAATAGCACTATCGAGGTGCCTAACTCCTGATAAAGTTATCTAAGCATAACAAGTTATGGTAAAAATTGCCCGACAGGAGGTAAAGATTGATGGGAGATGCCGATCGCATCTGGGAAAGCGCAGCCACAGACTTAACAATATCGAGGACAGACATTCATATCTGGCGCGTTAATCTCGATCGACCCGCATCGCAGATGCAAAACTTAGCACAAACCCTCTGTGATAGCGAGTTACAGAGGGCAGAACGCTTTAGGTTCGATCGAGACAAAAACCATTTTATCGTTGGCAGAGCCGCGCTCAGAGCCATCCTGAGCCGCTATTTGAAGGTCGCTCCCAACCTAGTGGAGTTCAGTTACGGCCCCTGCGGCAAGCCAGAAATAGCCGCCAATTTGGACAGCACACTTAGTTTTAACTTGTCTCACTCTCAAGGCTTAGCTTTATATGCCCTGACTCGCAGCCGCCTCATCGGAGTAGATATCGAAAAAATTCGTCCCGTTCCCAACATGGAATCAATTGCTGAGCGGTTTTTTTCCCCCCAAGAAAACACCGCATTTAAGACAGTTTCAGCCGAGGAAAAATTAGCCGCATTTTTTAATTGCTGGACTCGCAAAGAAGCTTACATAAAGGCGATCGGAGACGGATTGAGCTTTCCCCTCCATCGGTTTAGCGTTTCCCTAACTCCAGGGGAACCCGCACGGCTGTTGGACGTAGAGGTCGATGCCCTAGGGGATAGCTTCGCCGCGCGTACAGCACCGAATTTATGGTATTTAAAAGCGCTGATTCCTGCACCAAATTATCTCGCAGCAATTGCTGTAGAAAGACGGGGTGCAGAGTTGAATTGCCAGCATTTGTTACTGGATTGAATTCGATTCAACAACAATCTCATCATGAGCCATAACTAAGGATCAATAACTATTGCAGCGGCAAAAATACCGTCATCACCTCACCCTTTTGGGGCCGCTGACGAATCACCAACTTGCCGCCAGCCGCCCGAAATAAATTCTTAGTGACGCTCAAATTTAAACTCAAACTTCCTGTTTCTGGCTGCACCATCAACAAAGGTCCGATCGACCGCAAAGGACTATTAGCCTTAGTGGCAAAAGTCGAGGTATCATTACCTTCAGATAAATGTTCTGATTCCAACTGCAACTTTAACTGATTTCCCGCCAATGTTACCCCCACTTGAATGTGACTCCCCGATGGCAAAGTGCGAGTAAAATTTTCAATCAAACCAGTTAAAACCTGATCTAACATAGTCGGATCGCTAACTACTGTCGGCAATTTTTTCGGGACAATTACTTCCAAGGTATGATTCCGCTGACTTGCTTGTTTTTGCCAGCGCGGAATGCTATCCAGCAGCACTTCACCGAGGGACATGGCTGTTAGTTGTACACCGGAATTTTTCGCTTGAGACATTTCCATTTCTACAGCCCGGAAAATTAAGCCGAAGCGATCGATCTGAGCGGTACACTCGGCATCAATCATTTCCAAACGCTTGACTACCACGGCATCTAGTTTGGGACGTTTCAGCAACAATCTAGTGAGAGTGCGAATCGTCGCCAAGGGAGTGCGGACTTCGTGGGCGATCGCCTGTAGCAATTCCACCTCTTTAGTAGCGTGAGGAATCGGAGGTTTACAGTTGAGATTCTTCCCCTGTAATTTTTCATGCCTGTATCTCAAACTATCATCAATTCTTTCCTCTTTAAATCTGCCTGTTTCTTCTTTGCCAATCGGCAAATTATGCAACAACAAGCGACTGAACTGCATGACTGTTTGATAATTTGGCTCCACAGGATAAAACTGCTTAAAAATTGCATCTAATTTAGTAGAATGAGCAGTAAATTGACTCACATCTAAATTGATGGCGCTGTCAAAATTTCCTAGCAAACCTTCACTTTCAGTCACCCGGCGCCGCAAAACTTCCCAAGCTTTCGCGACTACTTGGGGATCGAAAGAAAATAGAAAAGCTGGAATGCCCAGAGCATTTTCGCCTAAAACCATCACCAGGCTAAAACTAGCTGTGAGAACCAAACAAAACTGCTCGTTAGCTAAAGGATCGCCCATCGCCAAAGCCAGTGCAGGCGCAGCAGCAGGGCCTGAGATTTGCACCTCCGCCGCCGGCAGTAAAGCTAAAGTTTGTCGGGTCCGAAAAGACCACAAAGCTGCATCGTTGTCGGGAATACTGGTAAAAATCCAATTGGCCAAGCCGGAAGCCACGGCTGGGTTAGTTAAAACGGAAGATGGACCCGATAGCACTAATCCATGGCAGGAATTGGGAACAGTTGAGGGACAATTTGTTCCGAAGGAATCAGTTTTTTGTCCCTGTTGTTGTCGATCGAGCATTTGATTTAAAGTGGCGATCGCACCGTACCATTCCTGTTCCGCTTTCAGCCTGGAAGCCCCGCGACTACCTAGACAGCGATGGCGGTTGTTTTCTCCCGCCAACTTCCCATCACAGAAACTGAGCTCATGTTCTGGGCCAGAGGTGGCTAAAATTTCGCTTATTGTCGGTAAAAAGTAAGTATTCACAGTTATAAATCCACCTTCGGAGGCATGAAGGATGAAGTATTTATTTAATTTGAAAGTTCAGGAGTTAGGATTGAGGCACCACAAGGATTAACAAATTGCGTTAAATTTTTGCCTTTCCCTCCTGACTCACAGCATATCTACCTTTGTCAATTCCCGATATTGGCACAACCGTACCAAGTAAGCCGCAATCTCCGCGCTAGGGCTGATATTTTGGCTCAACTAGACCGATCGCCCTGGCAAAAGTGCAAAATAGATGCAGTTAATCACCTGCTTTCCTCATGCCCACCTCGATTGCTGACTCAAAAAATCTGCTGTCCGACTTAATGGCACGCTACCGCAACCAGGTAGATTATCTAGCAATTCGCCTAGAAGAAGCCGAAGGTACCGACATCCTGCTGCGGGGTGAAAAAATTGAAACCCTGAGTGAAGGAATTTCCATTGGCGGCCAAGTTCGAGCTTGTCACAAAGGCGGCTGGGGCTTTGCTAGTTTTAACCGACTTTCCACCCTCGCCGACAGAATTGAAGAAGCCATCGCCTCCGCCAAACTAATCGGCGAGTCAGAAACAATTCTGGCACCTGTCACCCCAGTACAGGATATTTGCTTCCTACCGCTGACTGGAACAGACCCCCGTCTGGTTCCCCTGATCGAAAAAAAGCAATTGTGCGATCGCTACGCGGCAATTCTGCGCAGCATTGACCCGCGCATCGCCACCATCTCCGTCCGCTACGGCGACAGCACCCAGCGCATCATCCTCGCCACCTCCGAAGGCACAATGCTCGAACAAGGTTGGGCAGATATGGAAATGCGTTTTGCCGCCACAGCCCGCAGCGGGGAAACCGTACAAACCGGCCGCGAAACCACCGGTTCCCGCAAAGCTTACGAAGACTTAACCGATCTCGATGTTCAAGTTCGCAGCGCCGCCCAGAGAGCTGTAGATTCCCTAGCCTTACCCCCCGTCTGTGGCAACACCTACACGGTGGTTATTGACCCAATTCTGACCGGATTATTCGTCCACGAAGCCTTCGGCCACCTCTCGGAAGCTGACATGGCCTACGAAAATCCCGACATCATGGAAGTAATGACCCTCGGCCGCCAATTCGGCCCAAAAGAGTTGCAAATTTTTGACGGCGCAGCACCAGGGGGACACCGGGGTAGTTATTTCTACGACGATGAAGGCACTCCGGCTACTACTACTCAGTTAATTAAGGATGGTGCTTTAGTGGGAAGGCTGCACTCCCGCGAAACTGCTGGCAAATTGGGGGAAGTACCGACTGGGAACGCTCGCTGTTTGGATTATCATTATCCCCCGATCGTCCGCATGACTAATACTTGGATCGAACGGGGTACGACACCGGTGGCTGATTTATTTTCTGGCATCACAGAAGGTGTGTATGCACGGAATTGGCAAGGTGGCATGACTAACGGTGAAATGTTTACCTTTGGTGCTGGGGAAGCTTGGATGATTCGCCATGGCAAATTGGCCGAACCAGTACGGGATGTCACTCTTTCTGGTAATGTTTTCAGCACTTTAGCTGATATTGAGGCGATCGGCGACGATTTTTATTGGGATGAATCCGGCGGTTGTGGAAAGGGTGGACAAAGCGGTTTACCCGTGGGCTGCGGCGGCCCTAGTTTGCGGATTCGCAATGTTGTTGTCGGTGGCGAAGCTGCTGAGGAGGACTAATTTCCATTGTCTTGCTTTCCCATAGCAAAAGGCGAGCTGATGTCCCATCAGCACGCCTGCAAAGCTTATTAAATTTTTCCGAATTTATTTATCATTTAACTGGTAAATACTAGGAAACAGTTTTGCTGGCGCGACGGCGACGGGCGGCAATCAAGCCACCGAAACCGAGAGCTAAACCAGTCATTGTCATTGGTTCGGGCACTGCTTCGGCACTCACGGTGAAGTCTTGGAAGTCTGTGTCGTTGCCGCCACCGCGATCGTCGAAGGAGATTAGTGTGCCTCCGTTAAACAGAGAACCTATTCCTTCTGTGTAGGAGCCAGCGGCTTGGAATGCAGAGGTTGTTTCTTTGCCGAGTGCGTTCCACAGGGAGGATGACGCACCAAATACGGCTTGCTGGCTGCCTGTATAGGCGACGTTCAGGTTCAGACCCGATGTGGAGTAGACCATGCCGTTATCGCTGGAGAGTCCCAAGGTGTAAACTTTATTGGCCAGGAAGGTGAAGACTGAGGAGCCGGAACCCAGGACTGTATTACCGAGTGTTCCTTTCCATTCGTTAACGCTGCCGTCGTCTGAGGATTTCGTTTCCGAAAACAAGTCGGCAACTTTAGAGAGTGCGAAGCCGTTCACTTCGTAAATGCCCAAAGAGGAAGTGAAAGCCCCGTGAGATTCTTTGAAATTAAATTGGACATCTTGATTTTGTCCGAAGGTGATGCCATTGGTGCCAAAGGAGAAGGCTTGGGCGGGAGCGGATGCACCCAATAAAGCGGTCGCAGCAGCGGTGGCAGTTAAAGCTGACAGGAGTTTGGTGTTCATAACTTTTTGCTCTTTTGTTTAGTGACGATGTTCGTAATAATTTAATTATGAGATAGTTTTTGGATTTTGTTGCTACTTCCGATCGCTTTTGACAGATTCTTCATCAAGACTTTACCTAGTCTTTACAAATTCTACTAACTCTGGTTAGCGATCGCCCAATGCTCAACTCATTTTTGCTGGGTTTTTCGCGAACTTGTTTGTTGATTCCAGGTGCAAGTCTTTACCCACCTGATACTTACGAGTAAACACCGTGTTTTTGGCCCAATTTAAAGTCCATCGGAGTCTGTTATCAACGATCGGTCAGGAATATTGGTCGTTTGGGACTTGCGTAGAGCATTTAAAATAATTTAGTTACCCGTTAAATTACCTATTAGTAGTAGTGGTTGTTTGGTATTGTCTACCATTGGACTGATAGCAAAAGGTAGGAGGTATGGGTCAGAAGCGATCTTACCTCATATTTGAGCAATCGATCGTCAAGGAGCGCCACGCATCCATATTCCTATGTTTGCTTCTGGTTTGAGAAAAAAAATTGCCCAGCCCACGGATTGAGGCTCTACAGTAAATGACGGCAAGGCTGAGTATCGCTTGTAGGCGCGCCTAGCAGGCGATCGAACATTTGGCCTTTTGGCCAATGCTTTTTAGCTTGTAGGCGCGCCCAGCACGCGATCGAACATTTGGCCTTTTGGCCAATGCTTTTTAGCTCATTGGGGGGCAAAATGAAAAGCACCTAGTTTACACCAGATGACTGAGCACATAATCTTTAACAAAAAGATATTGTTAAATTATGGATTTATGAGATTTTTATGTAATGTTACACAGCTTTGCGTGAAAGCCGCGTGCGTTCAGGTCCCTAGAGTGTCAAAATATGGTGTTGTCGATCGCATACAAAACTTTTGATGGGTAAAAAATTATGCTCGTAACTTGCTTGATTCCCTTAACTCTGTTTTTAGTGGCTGCGGTGATTACTACAGGGACTGACAGAAGAACCCTCGACGGCATTCCCGCTCCTATAGCGGCCATCATTGGCATGGGTTGTTTAATCTGGTTTATGGCGGTGTGTCCTTGGCAGATCGAACTCGGTCTGGTGCTAGTCGTGCTAGTTTGGGGCAAAGCTTACGTGCAAAATATGTTGAATTTTCAGAGCCGGCAGTGAAACAAAGTGGCTATCCACTAATCACTGAACCAAGCTGGACAACCAGCGATCGCCGTGAACAGATAGCCAGCTTCAGTTACAAGTAGGTTAACTCTACATTGTCCCCTGGGCGAGCTGTTAAATTGGCAAGCGATTGATATCTTTATTAGAACCAATTACCACCATCGCCTCACCCTGTTTCAAACGCTCATTGGGCTGTGGATTAATTTCAAACTTGTCATTTCGCCCCACTGCAAGCAAATTCAAACCGTATTTGCGACGGAGTTCCAACTCCGCGATGGTTTTGCCATCAAATTTTTCAGGAACGAGCAACTCAACTATACTGTGATCGGGATCGAGGTCAAAGCGCTCTAAAATACTGGGTTTGGTAAGAGTGCGTGCCAAAGAGTAGCCCATTTCTCGTTCGGGAAAAACCACATGATCGGCCCCAACTTTTTTGAGAATTTTTAAGTGAGTTTCCGAAGAAGCTTTAGCTATGACATGAGTTACCCCGCCTTCCTTAAGATTTAGGGTGGTGGTAATACTTGCTGCTAAGTAATTGCCGATCGCCACAATCACTGTATCAAATTCAAATAAGCCTGCTTCCTTAAGAGCGCTAGGCTCGGTAGAATCTAACTGTACAATATGAGCAGCAATGCGATCGCTCAAAGCTTGAGTGACTTTTTTTTCATCGCTATCAACCCCCAAGACTTCATAGCCTAAACTGTGCAAAGTCGAACACACAGCATTCCCAAAGCGTCCCAAACCAATAACTGCAAACTGCTTGTTTTCAGCGCGCAAACTGCGAAAAAAGTTTAAAGATGACAGGTTCACGTTCATATTCAGAGTTAAGTCTCCTTCTTTTAACAAATTAACAGAGGCTGTGGGCACGGTAACAGAGCCAAGCCTAAATGTTGAATTTTTGGTCTGTGTTGAAACTTGATTTGAGCTGTTGCCCATTGTTTAGACGATCGGCAACAAGCCAATATTTTACTATCCCACTAACAAACTTTCTTCGGGATATTTAACAGTGGTGGGTTTAGGATCGCCAACGGCAGCACTCATCAGCAGCAGCACGCCAACCCTACCTATGTACATAGTAGCAATCAGAATTAACTTGCCGATCGCCGAAATCTTCGCAGTAATTCCCGTAGAAAGTCCCACCGTCGCAAAAGCTGACACTGCCTCAAATAGCACCTGAATAAATTCTAGTTCGGGATTAACCAGCTCAACTAAAGTTGCAGATACGATCACCACAATCAGGGAGCCAAACACCACACTAATAGTCTTGAGAATCAGTGCTATCGGGATTTGGCGCTGATAACACTCCACCTGCTCCTTTCCCTCTAGAACTGCTGCGGTACAGCTAAACAAGATCCTAAAAGTTGTGGTTTTGATACCCCCACCGGTGCTGCCGGGACTAGCACCAACAAACATCAGTGCAATGGTCAAAAATAGTGATGTTTCACTCATTTTGCCAATGTCAATTGTATTAAATCCCGCCGTGCGAGGAGTCACAGATTGAAACCAAGCAGCCATAACTTTTTGACCCAAACTTAAAGGACCGAAAGTTTCTGGATTGTTGTATTCCATGACCAAAAATGTGATTGTTCCTATAATTATCAGGATAGCCGTTGTGCTGGTGACGACTTTAAAATTTAGGGAAAAAACTGTGCAGATAGGACTTTTATTGAAGCGACCGCGCACCCACAGGTACATTTCCATAATTACCTGATAGCCAATGCCTCCAAAAATAATCAAACCACCAATGGTAAGGTTGATAAGAGGGGAACCACTATAGCCGATTAAATTGTCAGAATACAGGCTAAAGCCAGCATTATTAAAGGCATTAATGCTGTGAAAAACAGCAGACCACAGACCATCCTTAAATCCAAATTGCGGTACAAAAACCAACATCAGCAAAAACACACCTGTTAGTTCAAACAACATGGTTGTTGCTAAAATTGACTGCACGAGTTGCACTACACCATCTAGACCAGATTTGTCAAGGGATTGTTGGATAGCAATTTTGTCTTTCAATCCAAATCGGCGACCGAGTAAGAGCAGTAAGAAAGTAGTGGCTGTCATATAGCCTAAACCACCTATTTGCACTAAAAAAACCAGGAATAGTTGCCCCCAAAAAGAGTAATATTTCCCGACATCTACCACTGACAAGCCCGTGACGCAGACAGCAGAAGTAGAAGTAAAGAGTGCGGTGATGGGGTCGCTCCAAGTTCCCTCACTTGTGGAAAAAGGCATCAATAATAACAGAGCACCTAGGGTAATGACGGCTATAAAACCCAAGCAAATAGTTCGCGAGACAGTCATTCGATTTGAGATTTTAGATTTGAGATTGAACGTGGGTTGAAATTTCAAACATTCGGCCTTGAGTTCCGGCTATCGAATAAGTTCGACCGATGGAACTTAAATCGCAAAAAATGACAAGAATGGCAAAAGAACGGTAGAATTTCTGTAATAACTTGCGATCGTGCGATGACATCAACACTTTACCAGCAAATTCAGCAATTTTATGACGCTTCCAGCGGTCTGTGGGAACAGGTGTGGGGCGAACATATGCACCACGGTTACTACGGCCCGGATGGAAACTTAAAGAAAGAACGCCGACAAGCTCAGATAGATTTGATTGAAGAACTGCTTGACTGGGCAGGAGCACCATCACAGACCCAACTATCTCAACCTTACAGCATTCTCGATGTCGGCTGCGGCATCGGTGGCAGTACGCTGTATTTGACCGAAAAGTTTAGTTCTATAGCTGCAAATAATTTCCGGTTAGATGATGAGGTCGATCGCAATTTTAGTCGATCGCCTGGACAAAGTAAAACGGAAACTAGGATTACAGCTACCGGCATTACTCTGAGTCCAGTACAAGCCAACAGAGCCAAGGAACGGGCCAAAATGGCTGGGCTCGAAAACAATGTCAATTTTTTGGTGGCCGATGCTTTGAATACGCCTTTTCCTGACAACTCTTTCGATTTGGTTTGGTCCCTAGAAAGTGGCGAACATATGCCAGATAAAATTAAATTTTTGCAGGAATGTTACCGCGTCCTCAAGCCGGGGGGAACTTTGATTTTGGCGACTTGGTGTCATCGTCCCGTGGGAGAAACCGCCGGAGAATTAACAGATGCAGAAAGAAGGGAATTGGCAGAAATTTACCGGGTTTATGCTTTACCTTATGTGATTTCTTTGCCGGAATATGAAGAAATTACCCGCAGTTTGCCTTTTACAAATATTCGCACTGCTGATTGGTCAAAAGCTGTGGCTCCTTTTTGGGATATAGTGATCGATTCTGCTTTTACTCCTAGTGCGATTTGGGGTTTGTTGACTAGCGGTTGGACGACGATTCAAGCTGCTCTGGCGCTCTCGTTGATGAGTCGTGGCTATCAAAGCGGATTGATTCGTTTCGGGTTGATTTGTGCTGTCAAATAACTCTGGAAGCACAGGGAAGCAGGAATCAGGAAGTGGACGGGGAGTAATATCTCCCTTAAACTAACCTGAAACTCAACGCTTGTATTCAAGCCTCCTAAAAAACTTATGAAATTTATCGGCATAGACTTAGGTTGGAGTTCGGGAGCAAGTGGTTTATGCTGCTTAAATTGGGAAAACAATCGATTGGAATTAATCGAGTGCGATCGCCAACAATCCCTCAATGACATTCTCACCTGGATCGAAACCCAAATCTCCCCAACAGAACCCGCAATCATCGCCGTAGACGCCCCTACAATCATCGCCAATGCCACTGGAATGCGAGAAGCAGATAAACTCACCCACAAACATTTCGGGCGCTACCACGCAGGGTGTTATCCAGCCAACCTTTCCCGCCCCTTCGCCCAAAAAACTGTAGAATTAGGCCTCAGTTTAGAAGCCAGAGAATTTGCTCACGCCCCAACTATTGAAGCTCAAAAGTTAGGCAGATATCAAATAGAAGTTTATCCTCATCCAGCCACAATAAACTTATTTAAATTAGACAGAATCATTAAATATAAAAAAGGAAAACTGGCAGAACGTCAACTAGAATTGATGAAACTCTGCCAGTATATTAGAGATATTTTACCAAACCTTGAACCCTCTCTAAATCTGCCTTCTAGCACAGGCATTTTGCCTGGGAGTCTTGGCGGTTTAATTCCCTTAGAAATTCCCACCAGTATTGCCACCCTCAAAGCTTTAGAAGACCAGCTAGATGCCTTGCTGTGCGCTTATATAGGCGCTCACTGGTGGTACTGGGGAATAGAGCGGAATTTGGTCTTGGGCGATCGCGCCACCGGCTACATAGTCATTCCTCAACTTGGATAAAGAGAGAGGGAGAGGGACAGGGAAAGAGGGGGAGAGTTGGAGAATTAGGAAAATCTTCCTTTATTCTCCTGACTAATGACTACTGACTAATGACTACTCACTAATGAGCCCAGAGAATCACACCAGGTTCATAGGCGCTGCTGAGATTTTCGTGCTTCGGCAAAACCCGGAGCGATAAACCTTGCAAGCCACTAGAAGTATAGGCAATATCCGCCGTATAAAGACTAGCATTGTGAGCATCTTGTCCCAAATACTCCATCACCATTGGCACACCACCGACAATTTCTCCGTTAGCATCCACCGAACCTTGATAAAGTTCTACTTGTACATCACTGGGTGTCAAACCCATCAGATTAATCCGAGCTTTGACATCGATCGACTGATTGACCTTAACTTCCTGATCTTGGGAAATATCAACAGCCTCAATCTTAATGTCGTGCCACTTTTGCAGCAAATTCTGCTTCCAGGAAGACAACTCCTTGGCCGGGGCGCAATTATCCTTAGTCATAGTGTAGAATCGATCGCTCACAGGGAAATAAGCCCGCCGTGCGTAATCCTTCACCATCCGAGCCGTATTGAAGAAAGGACAATTCAAGCGAATAGAATCCTTCATCTTCGCCGTCCAACCACGGGGAATGCCATCAGAATCGCGGTTATAAAACAGCGGTACAACTTCTTTTTCCATCAAGTCGTACAAAGCATTCGCCTCGACATCATCCTGATACTTAGTATCTTCGTAAAACTCCCCATGTCCGATCGGCCAACCGGTCCGAACATAATCAGCCTCATCCCACCAGCCATCAAGAATACTCAGATTCGGCAAACCATTCATCGAAGCCTTCATCCCGGAAGTACCAGAAGCCTCACGAGGGCGGCGCGGCGTATTCAGCCACACATCGCAGCCCGACACCATCATCCGAGCGACATTAATGTCGTAATTCGGCAAAAACACCATCGAACTCATCGTGTCGTGTTCGCGGATGAAGTGAACAATATCCCGAATCAATTCCTTACCCGGAATATCCATCGGGTGAGCCTTCCCAGCAATCACAAACTGCACCGGGCGGTTTTGGTCTCGCATAATCCGCATAATGCGATCGACATCACGCAAGAATAGCGTAGCTCGTTTGTAAGTAGCAAAACGACGAGCAAACCCGATCGTCAACACCTTGGGATCGAGAGCCTCCCGTGCCTGCTCAATCTCGCCTTGAGCAGCGCCCCGTTCCCGCAAAGTCTTTTGTAGCCACTCCCTCGCGAACACCACCAACTCCGATCGACAGCGTTCGTGATTCCGCCACAATTCCTCATCAGGAATCGAAGCCATCTTATCCCACAGGCGATCGTCCTTACGAGTCATTTCCCAATCCGGGCCAAGGTAGCGATCGTACAACTCCTGAGTAGACTTAGCCACACAACTGCGAGCGTGAACCCCGTTGGTAATCGAAGTAATCGGCACTTCTTCCTGTGGCAAACCCGGCCACAGCCCGCCAAACATCGGCCGCGACACCACACCGTGCAAAGCCGCCACCCCATTGACAAAACTCGACATTTTGATAGCGAGAATTGCCATATTCAGAGGTGCCGAAGCATCCCCCGTATTTTCCCGGCCCAGGGCCAGAAAATCCTCTTGGGACAACCCAAAAATCTTGGGATATTGACCCAGATAGTGCATTACCATACTCGGCTCGAACAAGTCAAACCCCGCAGGGACTGGCGTGTGAGTCGTAAACATACTACTAGATATCACCACCTGTTCGGCTTCTGTGAAACTCAGGTGATGTTCCTCCATAAGTATGCGTATCCGTTCCAAAGCCATGAAAGCCGCGTGGCCTTCATTCATGTGATAAGCAGTGACAGTCAGCCCCAAAGCCTTGAGCATTTTCACACCACCAATACCCAGCATGATTTCTTGGTGCATCCGCAGGGTTTTATCACCGCCGTAAAGTTGGTCGGTAATATCTTGATCGTAGCGACTGTTCGGTTCAATATTCGTATCCATCAGGTACAGAGGCACCGTACCCACTTGCACCCGCCAAATCCGCGCGTAAACCTTGCGGCCCGGATAGTCTACCTCAATCCGCAATTCTGAACCGTCGGGATTCCGTTCCAGATGGAGCGGCATATTGTAAAAATCGTTAAGCGGATAACGTTCTTGTTGCCAACCGTCGGCATTGAGATACTGGGAGAAATAGCCTTCTTGGTAAAGCAAGCCCACGCCGACGAGGGGCAATCCCAAATCGCTCGCAGATTTCAGGTGGTCCCCAGCCAGGACGCCCAAACCCCCGGAATAAATGGGCAGGGCTTTGACCAAGCCAAATTCCATCGAAAAGTAAGCGTAGCATTCTTCCAGGTCTGTGCCCCGCTGTTTGCGGTACCAGGCGCGATTTTTGAGATAATCTTCTAACTGCTGGGCTGCTCGGTTCATTTGGGCAATGAAGCCCTTGTCTTCTGCCATTTCTTCCAGTCGCTCTTGAGAAATGGTCCCTAGCATCAGCACTGGGTTTTGGTTGCTGGAGTCCCAGAGGTCTCTATCTAGGCGGCGGAATAAGTCTTTGGTTTCTACGTTCCAGTCCCAGTGCAAGTTGTAGGCAAGCTTGCGTAGGGGTTCGAGAATTGTAGGTAGGGAAGGGGAAACGTTAAATGTACGAATCGGCTGCATAGACAAATTTTCTATTGTTGGGTAGCGATATTTTCCTCTGTCTTTTGGCACAAGTGCGTTATTCTGCACACTATTTTAATTTTTAACTCGCTGACATCAACGGGCAAGCCGACTGGTTGAACCAAGAATCCCCGCGCGTTCACGCGCCCGGAGTGTCAATCTGGCGGTTGAGGTAGGAACACCAATCAGCTAAACTTGTATCCGATCGCCAAATTAACTACAAGGCAGTCAGGAACTCCCTGAGTCAACGCCACGCTCGCTTGTAAGAAATTGCAAGCTTAACAAGCCTTTATAACCAGGTCGAAGCGAACACATTCGACTACGCGAGCGTGCACCGCATTACCCCGAAAGGGAGATTGAGGCAACCATACCTCACAGGAGAGGCAACCATACCTCTCCAACCCCGAAAGGGGATTGAGGGAGACTAAAGTCCCCCTTATAGTTTCCCTCTCAGGTCTAAAGACTCTGAGTTGCCCACTTACCGAGCTTTTTTATGACTACTTCTGCACAGAAAAACCAGACCGAGATTTCCAATACAGTCTCATCAAATCCACAAATGTTATCTTTCCTGAAAATTCTTGAGTATTTATCCCTAGCTGCTTTTGCTGGTGTATGCATCCTTACCAGAGTTTTTCCAGACAATCAACTTGTCGTGATCTGGGGAGCTGTTTTTCTCTCTAGCTTTATTTTTATCTTTCTGACCAATAGACAATTGGCTCAGAACTCTAGGAATCTTACTAATCAGTTAGAACTCGGAAGAAAAGCTGAATTATATAGTTATCTGTTGAACCCGAATAATTCTTCAGATCACAATCTGATAACTCCCGTGAGAGTAAAGGCTTTACGATATTGCCAGGAGTTGATTGACGACTATAAAAAGACTAGAGAGACTTCGAGAAATATTTATTATACTTTCCAATTGGCAACCGTTATTTTATCGGGAGTCACACCAATTTTAGTATTGGTAGACAAATTGGAACCAGGTCAAACTTTGCTCAAGTGGCTGCCCGTAATTTGTCCCGCTGTCGCCTCAATAGTCGCCAGTATAGTTACCTCCTTTCCTTTTCAGGAGAATTGGATTTCTGCTAACACGACTGTGGAATTGTTAGAAGCGGAACAGGAGAAATTTATATTGGGAGTGAGTCCGGCTTATCGTTGTTATGATGTAGCCGACGAAGCCCAACATCAACAAATGACAAAAATGGCAATAGAAAACTTTATCAATCAGGTGAATGAAATTCATCTTAAGCAAATCCAAAAACCAGATGAGACACGATCGAATGAGCAGAATACAGAGCCCGATCAATCTACTGAGTCAAAGCAGGGGCAGAGTTAACGAAGCTGACAATAAGCTGTTACGCAGATATAGCCTTTCTCAGAAAGATGAGGTACTGTCGGGCATAGGGCATAGGGCATAGGGCATAGGGCATAGGGCATAGGGCATCGGGCATCGGGCATCGGGCATAGGGCATAGGGCATCGGGCATCGGGCATACCTCACTTTTTCGAGAACCGCTATATTGGAGATGTCTAATAGAAAGACAAGACAAGTAATTGCTGCACAATCGGTTCTACCAAAGATGCAGAGGCTCTCACGAGAGCCCGATCGCCCTCACCCCTCCTTCTCAAGCAATTTTTGCCTTTTTCAACAGAGAATCGATCAAAATTTTAGTAGCATCATTGGCTGATAGGGGAGGGCTAAAGTAGTAGCCTTGAATTTCTTGACAATGGAGCGATCGCAAACATTCCAACTGCTGTTTAGTTTCCACCCCTTCTGCCACCACATTCAAATTCAAGTCTCGCCCCAGAGTGGCTACAGCATTGGCGATCGCCCTTTCCGACAAGTCATTGGTCAGCCCGCTGACAAAAGATTTGTCTATTTTCAATATATTGAGGGGAAATTTTTTGAGATAAGTTAAAGAAGAATAACCAGTTCCAAAATCATCCAGCGCAATCTGCACTCCCATATTCTGCAACTGCGTCAGAACTTTTTTCGTATACTCCATATCTTGCATCGCGGTACTTTCGGTTATTTCCAACTCTAAATACTTCGGTTCTAGACCAGTTTTTTCCAAGCAATCCGACACCATTTTTAATAAATTGAATTGCTGGAATTGCCTCGCCGAGAAGTTAACTGCTATCCGTAAATCTGGCTGTAAAGCATCCTGCCAAGCTTTGTTTTGTTTGCAAGCAGTTTCCAGAACCCATTCCCCAATCGATACAATTAGCCCATTCTCTTCCGCGATCGGAATAAATGTATTGGGATAAATCAAACCTAATTCTGGGTGATGCCAGCGCAGCAACGCTTCCATGCCCTGTATCTTCCAAGTAGTAATATTCACTCTTGGCTGATAGTAAACCTCAAATTCTCCTTGTGCAGGAGCCTCATGCAGCTTACTTTCTAAAATCAGCAACTGACTGCCTTGGGGATTAATTGTTGAGTTATAAAATTGATAGTTATTTCTTCCCCTTTCTTTCGCCCGGTACAAAGCAGCATCTGCATTTTTCACTAAAGTTTCCGCATCCTCTCCATCATCGGGATAGAGGGCAATCCCGATGCTGCTAGTGATGTGTAGTGACTGTTCTTCTAGTTTAAATACAGGCTTTAAACTCTCTTGTATTCTTTGAGCCGTTTTGACTGCATCTTCCGGCGAATTGATGTCTGGTAGTAGCACAGTAAATTCGTCGCCGCCCCAGCGGGCCACCGTATCATTTCCTTGCAAAGTGTCGTTGATGCGTGCGGCAAAAATTTCCAATAGTCGATCGCCCGCTGCGTGACCTAGGGTATCATTAATCTTCTTGAACCTGTCTAAGTCTAAAAACATCACAGCTAATATTTTTTTGCTGTTTTTAAGCTGTTTTAATGACGCGGAAAGTCGCTGGTTAAAAAGTATACGGTTAGGCAAACCAGTGAGTTGATCGTAAACAGCTTGATAGCGAATAATTTCTTCAGCTTGTTTGCGCTCAGTGATATCCATCATAGTGCCGATTGCCCGCACCGCTTTGCCACTTTCATTACGGATTATATAGCCCCTATCCAGCACAAAAACATATCTACCATCCGCACAGCGAAAGCTGTATTCTTCTAACCAATATTGAGCATCCCCTGCTAGGGTTTTGTTGAAATTTTCTATCACTTTTTCCCGTTCTTCTGGATGAATCTTATCTGACCAAAATCCCAACTTAATACTCTGATTATTATAAACCTTGTGACCAAATAATTTATTAAATTCTTCGCTCCACCATAATTCTTCATTCACCAAATCTAAGTCCCAAACAGCATCATTTGTCGCCCGCGTCAACAGGTTAAACCGTTCTTCACTTTTACGCAGTGCTTCTTCAGCGCGCAGCCGTTCCGTGACATCCCGAAAACTGAAGACTCTGCCACTAATTTTTCCTCCCGTGCGCTGTGGTAGAGAGTAGCGCTCAAATATTCTACCATCTTTAAATTCGATGATATCATAACTTTCTAACTCCGGTACATCGGACAATTCTTGAGAGCGTTTTAGAAAAGTTTCGGGATATTTTAATTGATTGATTCCGAACCCTAAAACTTGATTATTAGAGCGAGAATCGAGCAGAAAATCCGGCACTTGCCACATTTGGGCAAACTTGCTATTAAAGGTGACAATGTTTCCTTGGCTGTCAACGGCAAGAATGCCATCAGCAGTGGATTCAATGGTGGCTTGCAGTAAGGAAAGAGACCTTTCTAGTTCTAAATCTGATAATTTGCGATCGCTAATATCAAAAGCAGTGACTAATATAGAACCTTTTCGCTCAAACTTAATCAGATCTACTGTTGCTTCTATCCAGCGTTCCTCTCCGCTTTTTGAAATCAGTAAAATTTCATGTTTTAAATTACCTTTTTTGCGATGTTCGCTAACTTTTCCCCACTTTTTAACTACGGAACGAAACTCAGGATGAATTAAATCATACAAATCCATTGATAACAATTCTTCGCGACTATATCCGGTAATAGCTTCCGTTTGAGAATTGACATAGCGCAATTGTCTGCCTTGATAGATAAATGCAGCAGCATTCACAGTTTCTACCAGTTGTCGAAACTTTTTTTCACTGCGACGCAAATCTCTTTCTACCCGCTTGTTTTCCGTAATATCTTGGGCTACATATAATTTTCCAGTTACTTCGCCTTTTCCATCGCGAATAATTGAAATAGACAGGAGTACAATTATTTTTTTTTCATGTTTCGATAAATAAATTTTCTCGACGTTGCGGACAGAATCTCCTGCTGTTAAATTTTCAGTTTCTCGCCCAGCAAGGGGTAATTGTGTTTTCTTAAAAATGGTTGCTATTGGTTTCCCGATTAACTCTTTTTTCGAGTATCCTAAGAGTTGGCAGGTAGCATAATTCAACGATAAAATATTTCCCGTGGGCGTAGTGGCAACTATGGATACACTAATATCCTCAAAAATATCCAAAGCGTACTCGGCACTTTTTTGCAAATCTTGAGTCATGTTCGCGATAGTATGCCCGATATTCGGCTCGTTGTTTTTCGCTTCTGAATTTACATTTTTGGCTGAGTTAGTATTAATATTTTTCCCATCTAAATTAAATTTTACGATCGCATTTAATAACATACTCGCCTTATTCGTTCTCATCATTAAACAAACTAATACTGACATAAAAGCCAGATAATATGCCACCTGATTTAAACTAGAATTATCTGCTTGATTTTTATGGGCCTCCGTATCTATAAAAAAATCTGTAGTAGAGGAATTATTCACCTTAATGACATCGGATTTATTAAATAAATGAACTTTGTCAGCAGCACTAGCTCCCCAATCCCCTCGCGAATTGCCATAATTTTGAATAAATAGCTGACTGATTTTTACAGCAAAAATACCGTATTTATTGCCTGAAACTTCTGGAAGGTATTTCAAATTAATAGAGGAAATAATACAGAATATAGCACCAGTTAAATATCCTAAAAGTAAGTTGCCATTAATTTTCATTTGCTCCACTTCCTGATTTTAAATGAATTTTTATATATAAACAATGAAAAAGTTAACTACAATATTCCCTATGTAAATCAAACCCTGAAAGCCTGCTCTAAATTTATTTATGCCAGTAAAATTATATAACATTCGTAAAGTTTTTTACCCCACCCCAACCCGGACCTTATTAAGGTCCGGGAGTAAGAAATTCACGGCGCGTGATGCGAGTATTGCTATATAAATATTCAAATCATCCTCCCTATCAACTACAATATTAATATTATTTTGCAATATGTCATTGGCCATTGTGCCAAAAATTATGCGACATTATGCTTAAACAGCACCCGCGATCGCCCTCAACTAAAAAAATTCTAACAGAGAACCCTGTGAGACCTGTCAGAAAAATCAACAATTAGCTTAAAATCTATGCAAAGGCCCACTAATTGAAACAATGAGTCAGACCCTGCCAGAACTCCAAACAGAACTCCGCACCATGCAAGCAGAAATTGCCACCCTGCAAGAGTCGCGGGAAAAACTTTACAAACAACGCTCGTCCTGCCGCGTCACAGTCAGCTTTCCCAAGAACAATACCCCGGAAGCTATTGCCGAGTTCCACCGACAAAATGCTGCTTTTGGCGAACAATGGTTGCAGCAACTCGAAGAGATTGACCGAGAAATAAGAACTCTGGAAAAGCAATTGCAACAAAAACAGGTTTTATTTGAATATAAACAAGCTGAAATGGACAAAATGCTAGCCCAACAGCACTGGCAAGATATAGAAAATAAAGTTCAAACTGGGGAAAAGCACTTGGAAGCACAAGCCCGGCGGATTAATCAGATAGCAGCCCAGCTAGAGGCGGAAATACGCACTTTCAAAGCGCTGTCTGATGAGTTGACTCCCAGTTATGCTGAGTGGTTTCAACAACCCAATCAAGTTGTGGAATTTTCGGCAAACACCATCCCTCAAGCAGTTGCTAAAAACAATGGGTTTATAGTAGAAAGTAAAGAGATAAACTGGGAATAATCATCAATATTTTTGATTCAGGTTCTGGGGAGAGTTAACGGGCATAATTTCTCACTCCCCCATCAGTCATGTACCTAGGTTTTCGTTCCTGATATCAAATCCGGTAACATCGTCCTGTATTCATCTCTCTTATCTCCCTCTGTGTTCTCTGCGTTCTAGGTCCGGTTAAATCACCTGACGATGCAGCCTATATTTGCGATTGGAGCTGCCAGTTTGGGTTCCTATTCGTGGCGGCATTTGTCACCAGTAGCCGAAGTTGGGAGGGGAGGCAATATTACCATTTCCCAAAACCCCTCTGCTTCGCCACTTCCTGCTACCAAAAAAGCAGTGGATTTTCCCCAAATTGACCAGTCTCGTTTGTGGAAACACCTGGAAAATTTAGCAGGAGAACGGGATGGAGAGAGCGATCGCTCTTTCACCAGAAATTACATTTCTCAACAATTGAAAATAGTAGGATTTTCCCCCCAATTGCAACCCTTCGAGAGAGGAACTAACATCTTCGCCGAAAGAAAAGGTACAGACTCAACAGCCGGTGCAATTCTCGTCGGCGCCCACTACGATACTGTACTCAAATCACCCGGTGCTGATGATAATGCTACCGGAGTTGCAGTAGCTTTAGAAGTAGCACGACTGCTAGCAGCCCGTCCCACAAGTCGCACATTACAAGTGGCATTTTTCGATCGAGAAGAAATCGGACTTTTAGGTAGTTTAGCTTTTACCAGTAGTCCCGCGCGGTTAAAAAATTTGCAGGGAGTTGTAGTCTTGGATATGGTGGGTTATGCCTGCCATACTGCCGGATGTCAGCGATATCCCGAAGGGTTGACACCCGAAGCTTTTCTGGATGCAGCGGGGGTGACTTCTCCCAAAGTGGGTGAGTTTATCGCAGTGATTGGTGATGCGGAACATCCGCAGCTATTGGGTACTTTTGCGGAGTCGAGAAAAGCAGGTTTACCACCGATAGTGACGCTACCAGTTCCTCTGAAAGGGGTACTGACTCCCGATGTTTTGCGCAGCGATCATGCGCCTTTTTGGTATCAGGGAGTTGGTGCTGTTTTGGTGACAGATACGGCTAATTTGCGATCGCCCCATTATCACCAATCTAGCGATACCCTAGCCACCATCGATCGACCTTTTTTCGCCGGTTCTGCTCAAATCGTTGTCAACGCTACTGCTAAATTATTAGAACTGCTGTAAATAGCGTAGTGCTGCTGCTTGCACTAGGTGTATTTTGTCTATCCATTCTCAACCCCCTGTAAATGCTCGAAAAACCCACCCAAAAAACAGCACGCTCAAGAAAATTACACCAGCAACAATTAACGCCAAACCCAACAGCAAAGCCGCCACAAATAACCAATCAGCTTTTTTCCCAGCAGGTTCAGGGGAACCTAAATGAGCATCCAGCAATTCTATATTCTTGACATTAGCCTTCCAAGCAACATCCAACAAATCTCCAGCCACGGGTACAGTCCCAGCAACCGTATCAAACACGATGTTAGCGGCCATTTGTACTAAAGTCTCTTGTGGCACTCCCATTTGGGCAGATTTAAACACAATATAACCGGCAAAAATGGAACTGATTAAATCACCGCCACCCGGTATCAGTCCCAATATCGGATCGAGTCCAATCCGGTATTTGGTGCCGGGGATGGGAATTGCATTGTCTAGTAAATTGCTGATGCGACGGAGACGGCGCAAGGATGCAACATGGGATTTGTTGGTAGTATTTGGGGATGAATTTTGTATAGGAGAACGGGACATTTAGATTACTCCTGACTTTATTTTTTTGTCCGCGGAGGAGGACGAAAATTTTTGTAGAAGCGATTTCAATAGCCTAATCATATAAAACCCTCTCTTCTCTTCCTTCGCGTCCTTAGCGCCTTCGCGGTTAAATCATTCCGATACAACCGGAATTGGTATCATTTTTCATAACACTGAGAAACCCGGTTTCTATTCAAAACCGGGTTTCCTAATTCTAGCTGATGGCTGTTAGTTTAGCCTGCTATTTGTTGCCTTCAGTGAAGTCGGCATCAATTACATCGTCGCCGCCACCAGTGGGGCCGCCGTCTCCAGGGCCACCAGGGCCACCAGGGCCACCTGCTTGCTGGTACAGGTTGCTGCTAACAGCGTAGAATGCTTGTTGCAACTCGGTTGTGAGGGTTTTGATGCGATCGTCATCTTCGGTTGCGATCGCCTCGCGCAAGTCCTTAAGCAGCCCTTCAATCTTAGTTTTGTCAGATGGGGGAACTTTATCACCCAATTCTGCCAACTGCTTCTCGATTTGATAGGCTTGAGAATCAGCTTGGTTTTTGCGATCGATCCGTTCGCGACGTTCTTTGTCAGCAGCCGCATTCGCCTCGGCTTCCTTCACCATGCGATCGACTTCATTGTTGGGCAAAGTGGAAGCACCAGTAATGCTAATAGATTGCTCCTTACCAGTACCTTTATCTTTAGCAGCTACATTCAAAATACCGTTAGCATCGATATCAAATGTAACTTCAATTTGAGGGACGCCACGGGGAGCTGGGGGTACTCCATCTAAGCGGAATGTTCCCAAATCTTTGTTGTCGTTTGCCATTTCCCGTTCGCCTTGTAAAACGTGAATTTCCACGTTAGTTTGGCCGTCTACAGCAGTCGAGAAAGTTTCTGACTTCTTAGTAGGAATAGTGGTGTTGCGGGGAATGATTTTGGTCATCACACCGCCCAAGGTTTCGACACCGAGGGACAGGGGAGTAACATCGAGCAACAGGATGTCTTTGACTTCGCCTGCGAGTACGCCTGCTTGAATGGCGGCACCAACTGCTACCACTTCATCCGGGTTTACCGTTTGGTTGGGGTCTTTGCCGAGGATTTTTTTGACCAGTTCTTGCACGGCTGGAATGCGTGTAGAACCGCCGACTAAGACAACTTCATTAATTGCAGATTTGTCTAGTTTGGCGTCGCGAATTGCGTTTTCTACGGGGATGCGAGAGCGATCGATTAAATCCGAGCAGAGTTCTTCAAACTTGGCGCGGGTCAAGGTGGTGTCCAAGTGTTTTGGCCCGTCTTGAGTCGCGGTAATAAATGGCAAGTTGATTTCTGCTTGGGTAACGCTAGACAGTTCAATCTTGGCTTTTTCTGCTGCTTCTGTCAGGCGTTGCAGTGCTTGTTTGTCTTTGCGGAGGTCAATTCCTTCGGCTCTTTGGAATTCTCCGGCGATGAAATCCACAATTTTTTTGTCGAAGTCGTCACCACCAAGGTGAGTGTCTCCAGAAGTTGCCAATACTTCAAATACACCGTCGCCGACTTCCAGAATCGATACGTCGAAGGTACCGCCACCTAAGTCAAATACGAGGATGGTTTCGTTGCTCTTTTTATCTAATCCGTAAGCTAAAGCTGCTGCTGTCGGTTCGTTGATAATCCGTAGCACTTCAATGCCGGCAATTTTGCCAGCGTCTTTAGTAGCTTGGCGCTGGGAGTCGTTGAAGTAAGCGGGAACAGTAATTACTGCTTGGGTAACAGTTTCGCCTAGATATTTGCTGGCGTCTTCTACGAGTTTGCGAAGGACTTGGGCAGAAATCTCTTCTGGGGCAAATTGCTTGCCGCGGGCGGGACAGTCGAGTTTGAGGCTGTTGCCGACTTTCAGGACTTTGTATGAAACTTCAGTGGTTTCGTGGGTTACTTCATCAACGCGGCGGCCGATAAACCGTTTTACTGAGTAAAAGGTGTTTTCGGCGTTCATCACGGCTTGACGCTTGGCGATTTGTCCGACGAGTTGATCGCCATTTTTAGCATATGCTACTACGGAAGGTGTGGTGCGACCCCCTTCGGCGTTGGCTATGACGGTGGGTTTGCCGCCTTCCATAACTGCGACGCAGGAGTTTGTCGTACCTAAGTCAATTCCAACTACTTTTCCCATAGGGGTGTTCCGGCTCCAATCTCTACAAAATTTTGGTTTTCTATCTGTGTGATAGTCTGGTTATTCAGAAC
>RDXH01000104.1 GCA_004292745.1 Oscillatoriales cyanobacterium
ATGGTTGGTAAAACCCGCCCCTACAGCAATGGGGCCGGGCCGGGTTTTTGAGATTGTTAGTTTATCGAATTTATTATCTAAGTAGGGGCGGGTTTTACCAACAATAATTGTCTAAAATCGATCGTCTTTTAAACCCGCCCCCACCCAACGGAAAATCCCCATCTACCTGTAGGAGTCTGTTTATGAACCAATGGGGCCGGGGCGGGTTTTTGAGATTGTTATTTTGAGGCGATGATGGTTGGTAAAACCCGCCCCTACAGCCAATAATAAATCACTCTTTTGTCAACACAAAAACACTGCCTTCATTCCCGCGCCCAATCCGCAAATCGCTATCCAAATAAGTAATATCCAGCCATCCCTGCTGTTCCCGTGCATCCAGCCCGAAATCTACAGCAGTGAACTTTTTACCCGACTCAATCTCATTGATAAACTTAACCGGAGATTCATAATCAATCAAGCGGCGTAAACCTAAAATTGACCGCTCAAATTTTACCTGCACTCGCCGTTCTGAAGTCGGTTCAAACTTGGCTGCTACGCTAACTATTCCTTCCAAATAAGGCAAGCCGTAAAGCTCGGCTATGTTGTAAATTTTAGATTCTGCAACTCGGATAGATTGGTAAATTTGACCCAGTTTTAACAGGGGAAAACCGTCTAGATTCAGCAGTGCGCGGCTGGTAGTGTACAATAACCGCCAATCGCCATTTAAAAGCTCTGCGGCTTCGACAGGGCGGGGTGTTGGGTTGAAATCTTCCAATTGGGCGATCGCACTTAAAATCGCTTGTTTATCGCTAGCCGTCGCCAGCAAACCGCGATTTTTACCCGCAATTATTTCTAATAGTCCAGATTTTCCAATCATAGTTTTTTAAGAAGGAAGAAGGAAGAAGGAAGAAGGAAGAAGGAAGAAGAAAAAATATTCTGATCCTCTTTAGTCCGCGCAGGCGGACTTTGTTTGTGTAGTAGCGATTTCAATCGCCGAATACTTCAATCGCCGAATACTTCAATCGCCGAGTCCTAAGAACTAATCACTAAGATATCAAACTTCACTAAATAAAGTATAGTGCGATAGAGGTATGCTAATTCTCGATCGTTTTTGGCATAAAGTTTGATAACTTCCCCGACGCTGACAGCAGCTTCTTGCTTAATTGTATCCAATATCTCCATCTGAATGCTAACAGATATTCTTCTGTCTTGACCGAAGCTGGTAAACCAAGTTGTCTGTAACTGCTTCAAAAGTTCCGGTGTGGCTATTCCCCCCAGACTCAACATCATATCATTGCTTAAAGTTCGAGTCGAATAATGGCTTAACACCCGAAACGGATCGTCGCTTAGGGGACAAGGTGGCATTCCTGCTTTCAAAGGCACAGATTCCGGTGCAGAAACGCGAATTTCTGCTAACTCCCGCCACAACTCTTCATAAGCTGCAATTACCACTTTCCAATCATAAATCTCTCTCACCCTTTGTCTACCATTTTCTCCCATCCGCTTTCTCAATTCACTGTCTGCAATTAATTGGCACAAAGCGTTAGTGCAAGCATCAATATCAACTGCTGTGGCTAGGGAAGTGTGACCCATGTAAGTCGGCCAATTCAAACTACCATCGAGATAATTTAGCGCTAAATCTAAACAAGATTCTGGCGGCGGGATGAGTGTGGGAATTCTGAAACCATCTATTTCGTGGCGTACTGATTCTTTGTATCCATTCCAATCTGAAACAATGGCCGGCAATCCATTCGCCATCGCTTCAATTGGCGTTAGTCCAAAGGTTTCTTGAATGTTGTCGGAAAGGGACATGAAAATATCGGCAGCAGACCAAATATTTACTCGGATTTCGGGATTTCTCCCGTCTAAAAAAATAGTATTTACTGAGGGACAAAATACTTTGGCGCTATTTTTAAAGTCGGGTTCTTCTCTCGGATCTTCGATCCAACCTGCTTGGATTAAGTGAATTTTCGTTTTGGTTTGTTGGGCGGCGCGTTCGAGGGCGATGTACATTGGTACTGGATGACCTTTGGCAGAAAAAGTCAATCTCCCGACAAATAACACAACTATATCATCGGCAGAAATGCCGAGTTCTTGGCGCTGCTGGCGGCGAAGATTCAGTGCCTCCACACCCTGCGGAAACGCGCTGCAATCCACTCCGAGGGGAATAATCGGCAATTTGACCAAAATTTTAGATTTACCGCCTGTACGCTGCGATAGATACTCACCCCACGCTGTCATAACTTGTTCGACTGTTGTTTTGACGGCGGCGGAGGTGCAGATGAGGGCGTCCCAAGGTTGTACGGGTGCGGTGACTAAATTTCCGATCGCATCCATGACATACTTAGTTGCGATCGTGTGGGTAACGCCGCAAACACTGTAGGCCCGCTGGTCAACAAATCTGCGCGCCCAAACCATATCTGCAAGGGCGGGATCTGGCCGATAAATTGTACCAGGTTGGGATAGCAAATCGGGTCGATCTGCCTGAATCCACCGGACTTTCCGAGGTTGGGACAGCCAGGGCTGAATGCGGGTACAAAACTCTTGAAATGTGGCTTCGCTGTCGGCGCAACAGTAGAGAGAGTCCGCAGTGCCGTGTTGGACTAAGCTTTTGAGAAATCCTTCTCCGGCGGAATGACGCCCTAGAAGCCTTTTGCCACCTGTGTCGTAGCCATCCTTGGTGTATAAAACTGCTGCTGTTATGTCCATTCTGGGATTTCTTGTCCTTGATGCAAGTTGTAGAGATATTCACTTCGGGAAATTTTTAATAACCCAAAAGCGATAAAAGCTTTACTCTCAAAGAGTTTGAGCTTTTGAGATTGGATGTGTAGAGTGGATGGGATGGATTCAATGGTCGATCGCCATCTATCCGAATATATCCGAGGGGAAGTGCCAAAATCTGGTTTCAAACTAAAATATTACTGCAAAAAGATGATGACTCGGAGCGGATTTTGTGCTAATCTAGCGCGCAAGCCTGGGTAAGATCGCCTTAACCATAGGCCATCGTACCTAGATCCGGAACCAAAAGGAGCCTGTGGTATAATGCTTTAGCTCTGCTAAATACCCGATTTCCAAGGCTACATCAAAGTAGTGGTCAGGCAAGGAAATTACCTCAATTCGATCGAGTATTTGTGTTTAAAAACCGAGAATTATGTACAACCCATCTCTGCGTCAAATACCCCGCCATCTTCCTGCTGATGTAATTCCATTAAAGCAGCAATCTTCTCTGTTAGATTGGCTGGAATCTACCAATCGCCTGTTAGCAAGGGATGTTCAAGAACCGGACTATCTACACGAAGAAGAAATCTCAGAATTGATGGCAGTTGACGACAACCCCTATGATGACTTAGACGACGAAGTTGATGACGATGTGGCTGCTGGCGATGACTAACGACTAATAGATATCTCCTAAAAAGAAAGTCAAGAACAAGCTCAAGGGCTGGTTCCACAATAATTACGGGAGAAGTCTAATACCGACTAAGAGGGTGCAGCACTTAGCTAGTAACAGGGAAGACAAAAACTCATAACTTCCCCGATAGTCAATGCCATACCCAAATTACCAAAATGTCAATTTTCTTGTTATCAAATGGTGTGTGGTGAGGAGTTTTATGGATAACTTTTTGGATGAGAAAGTTTCTTTGAGTATGCCTTTAAAACTTACAGGCAGGAATTTATTCCTGCTGCTGAGTTTGGGGCTCGGCATTGCATCTATCGGTTTAGATTTGGCCGCTGGTAGATTTTTAAATTCACCTACATCCCTATTTATGCCACTAGTTGTTTGTGCTGTGTGCGCATCCGGTTTGGGTTCTGTAGTTGTACCTTTACTTCAAAAACTAAAAGCCGGACAAATAATTCGCGAGGACGGCCCTCAAGCACACTTGAAAAAAGCGGGAACCCCCACCATGGGAGGCATATTTTTTGTGCCTGTAGGAGTCGCTGTAGCCTTACTTTGGTCTAGGTTTAACTCTGATGTGGTGGCAGTTTCGGCTCTAACTTTAGCTTACGGTTTTATCGGCTGGTTAGATGACTGGCAAATTCTGCGTCGCAAGTCGAATAAAGGTATTTCTCCTCGGATGAAGTTGGCTTTGCAAATAAGTTTTGCTGCTCTATTTTGTCTGTGGCTAATGTTTCATCAGCCCACTATTTCTACAAATATTGCTTTGCCATTTGGGATAGTATTGCCTTTAGGTTTGCTGTTTTGGCCGCTGGCTGGTTTTGTGCTGGTTGCCGAAAGCAATGCTACTAATCTTACGGATGGTGTTGACGGATTGATGGGTGGTTTGGGGGCGATCGCACTTTTGGGATTAGGTGCATCTGTAGCTTCAACTTCACCCGAATTAATGATATTTTGTGTCTGTATGAGCGGCAGTTGTTTGGGTTTCTTGACTCACAACCGCAATCCAGCCCGCGTGTTTATGGGCGATACAGGTGCCTTAGCCTTGGGAGGTGCTTTGGCTGCGGTAGCTTTATTAACTAATAGCCTTTGGATATTATTAATCATCAGCATCATTTTCTTGGTAGAAACGCTGTCAGTCATAGCTCAAGTCAGTTATTACAAGGCTACAAAAGGGCCCGATGGCATCGGGAAGCGTCTGTTAAAAATGGCTCCTCTGCACCATCATTTAGAGTTGTCTGGCTGGTTGGAGACTCAGGTGGTTGGTATCTTTTATTTGACTAACGCCTTGCTGGTGTTAATGATTTTGATATTGACGGGCAACAGTTAACAGCGGATTGGGTAAGGGATTGTGCAGGGGATGTAAGAGATATTTTATACTATTCTTGTGGAACAGGCATCCTGCCTGTTCAAGACTCGCTTTTTGGGAGATGTCTAATGGAACTTAATAACGCTTTTTAATTATTTGAACGAACCGCGAAGACGCGAAGAGCGCGAAGGAAGAGTTGTTTTGAATGATTAAAATGTTTTTACCGGAAGTTTCGGTGGTAGTGCCAATTTACAACGGCGAGGCGGATTTGCCGCAGTTAATTGAGTGCTTGCGATCGCAAACTTATCCCCCGCACAGTGTAGAATATCTTTTAGTAGACAACAACAGTCGCGATCGCACTTCAAGCATCCTCGAAACAGCAGCCTCTCACCCCCCCTCAGTCCCCCCCTTGGTAAGGGGGGGAAGTAAGATAGTAGTTTCTAACCCTACTTTGGTAAGGGGGGGAGGCAATTTGGAGAGAATAACTATTCGCCACCTCACCGAAAACCAGATTCAAAGTTCCTACGCCGCCCGCAACAAAGGAATTCACAGTTCAAAAGGTGAAATAATTGCATTTACCGATGCAGACTGTCGCCCGGAATCTGACTGGTTGGAAAATTTAGTTAAGCCCTTTGTCAATCCAGAAATAGCGCTTTCCGCCGGGGAAATACTCGCATTACCGGGTAAAAATATTTTAGAACAACACGCCGATCGCCAAAATACTTTATCTCAAAAACATACACTCGCTCACCCTTTTTGTGCTTACGGCCAAACTGCCAATTTAGCTGTACGCAGACAAGTTTTAGCACAAGTCGGTTTGTTTCGCCCGTACCTTACGAGTGGTGGCGATGCGGATTTATGCTGGCGGATTTTGCGGGAAACATCTTATAAGTTGGATTTTGTCGAAAGTGCAATTGTCCGACACCGACACCGCAGTACATTAAAACAGTTGCAAAGTCAATGGTATCGGTACGGTGAATCTAATAAATACTTGCACGAACTCCACGGTGTCGATTTGATGCGAGAATTGACAACACAGGAATATTTGTATCGGCTGGCGAGGTGGCTGTTGAAGGAATTGCCGGTTGCTGCGGTGAAGCGCGCGATCGACAGGAAGAATCTGGTAGATTTGTTGAGTACGCCGATCGGTCTAGTGAATGTTAGGTCAAGGGCGATCGGGCAGCGCCAAACCAAACTTCCCGAATCAGCCTGGGAAATTGAGCGGTTTTAAGATTTTACAACATACAGCATTTTTCAGCAGAGGTAGGGACAATCCCCCCTATAAATACCTATAAGCATATTTTATCGGTACTTATAAATATGCTGAATCACAATTATGAAAATTTAATGCAATCCTTAATATAAAATTAATAAGTCTATGCTGAAGCGCCTAGTCTCAAAACAACGAGTAACTAGAAGACTGACGCCAAAATAGCCTATAATTCTTAGGCTCTGGCTTCCACTACTTTAGTCAGCGCGATCGGAATTATTCTCAGATTTTTAAAGTTTTGTAACATTTACAGGTAATGCCAATGGCTCAAATCCTACTCCAGACCGTTTGGTTAATACCTTGCTATCCACTCATCGGCGGAGTTCTGTCGATGCTGTGGTTTCCGGCTCTTACCCGTCGCACGGGCCCAAGACCATCCGGTTACGTGAACGCCATCTTAACACTCATCGCTTTCCTCCACGGCGTCATCGCCCTCACAGCTATTTGGAACCAGCCAGCTCAGCAGCAGTTCATACCCTGGCTGAATGTCGCAGGTTTAGACTTAACCATTCCCGTCGAAATCTCTAGTGTCACCGTCGGGGCGACAGTTTTGATTACCGGACTGAACTTGCTGGCCCAGATTTATGCTTTCGGTTACATGGAAATGGACTGGGGCTGGGCTAGGTTCTTTTCCTTGATGGGACTGTTTGAAGCGGGGATGTGCGGCTTAGTGCTGTGCAATTCCCTGTTTTTCAGCTACATGATTTTGGAAGTTCTCACTTTGGGCACCTACCTGCTAGTCGGGCTGTGGTTCAATCAGTCTTTGGTGGTGACAGGAGCCCGCGACGCTTTCTTAACCAAGCGGGTGGGAGACTTATTCCTGCTGATGGGAGTAGTTGCAATTTTGCCGCTGGCTGGAACTTGGAATTTTGACGAGTTGGCTGTATGGGCCCAGACTGCACACCTAGACCCCACTGTAGCGACGTTGTTGGCCTTAGCTTTGATTGCCGGCCCGATGGGTAAGTGCGCTCAGTTTCCCTTGCACCTGTGGCTGGATGAGGCAATGGAGGGCCCTCTGCCGGCAACGATTTTGCGGAACACCGTCGTTGTGGAAACTGGTGCTTGGATTTTGATTAAGTTGCAGCCGGTGATTGCTTTGTCGCCGATCGGACTGAAGGCAACTATTATTGTAGGTGCTGCGACGGCGGTTGGTGCTTCATTAATTGCGATCGCCCAAATCGACATCAAGCGCACGCTTTCCTATATAGTCAGCTCATACATGGGCTTAGTATTTATCGCCGTCGGCACCGGACAAACCGAAACCGCCCTGACATTGATCTTTGCTTACAGCTTAGCCATGGGTTTGTTGGTAATGAGCATCGGTTCGGTAGTTTGGAACAGCATCACTCAGGATGTCCGTTCTCTCGGCGGTTTGTGGAGAAAACGTCCGATATCGGCGATATCGTTTATTGTCGGTAGCGCTGGATTGGTTGGACTGCCACCCTTCGGCTGTTTTTGGGCTTTAGAAGAATTAGCATCTGGGCTTTCGGAAACTCACCCTTTGCTGTTAGGAATAGTTTTGTTTGTCAACGGTGTAACTGCTTTTGGTTTAGTGCGCGTGTTCGGCTTAGTTTTTGGTGGAAAACCAAAGCAAATGACCGAACGTTCGCCAGAAGTTCACTGGCCTTTCATCTTACCAATGACTGTTTTAATGGGCTTTACTTTGCACGTTCCGCATTTGCTGGCAGCGTGGCAGTTATTGCCTGTGGCAAGTTTGAATTATACCGCAACTGGACTGGTAGTTTTGTCAAGTGCGATCGGCATCGGTACGGGAGCATTGGTTTACTTGAACGAAAAATGGGAAAAACCAGTGCGAATTGGTTCCGAAGCCCTGCAAGACTTTTTTGCTTACGACTTTTACACCGCCAAACTTTATCGCGTGACAGTGATATTTGCCGTCGGTTTAGTGGCTCAAATTATCTCTTGGATCGATCGCAATTTGGTTGATGGGTTCGTAAATCTCATAGGTTTAGCAACGGTTTTTGGCGGGCAAAGTCTCAAGTACAACGTTAATGGTCAAACTCAGTTTTATGCCTTAACAATTCTGTTCGGAGTTGCACTATTGGGACTAATTGTAAGCTGGCCACTGCTAGCTCGCCTGTCGCTGATTGTCGGCGGGTAAAGAGACAATAAGATTTCGGATTTTAGGTGCCACTTTTAGTCTACAATCTTAAAATCACGAATTCTTGAACCAAGATTTCAAATATTTTCAAATACGGCAACATCCATGAATCTAAACGACAAAAAAGTCAATCTTTCCCGGCGCAATTCCCTCAAATTTGTCGCAGGTGCGATCGGCACAGGGATACTCGCAGCACGAGTAGGCGGTGATGTGGTTGCACCAGAACCAGCAATCGCTCAAAATGACTTGACTCCCGATGCAGCTTTGAAACAGTTAATGGACGGGAACAAGCGGTTTGTGGACAGAAAACGCCAAACTCCCAACCAAGACTTTGTTCGCCTCACCGAAGTTGCCAAATCTCAAAAACCCTTTGCGGCGATTCTCGGCTGTGCGGATTCGCGCTTTCCTCCTGAGATTATATTCGATCGAGGGTTCGGAGATTTATTTGTCTGTCGCGTAGCCGGAAATGTTGCTACCCCAGAAGAAATTGGCAGCCTGGAATATGGCACCCTGGTATTGGGAGCAAAAGTCCTGGTGGTAATCGGACATGAAAGGTGCGGTGCGGTAGACGCAACCATCAAAGGTGCTGAAGTTCCCGGTCAAATTGGCAGTTTGCTAGCAGCCATTAAGCCTGCTGTAGAAAGCTCAAAAGACAAAACCGGCGATCGGCTAGAAAATGCCTGCAAAGCCAATATTGTACTGCAAGCTAACAGGTTGAAAGCATCTCCAGTCATCTCTAAGTTAATTGGTGAGAATAAACTGAAGATTGTTGGTGGCTACTACGATTTAGACACGGGTGCAGTCAATATTCTAGTTGAGTCTTAAACAGTTGACAGTTGACAGTTGACAGTTGACCCTTCGACTACGCTCAGGGCACCGCAGTTGATAGTTAAAAGGAAGAGATTCTGATGTGGGATGTACGGGTTGATTAGTGTATGTAGTCATTACTATGAAGTCCGACATCTGACGCAAGTCGTTAGCTCTTAATACTCTTAATAAGAGTTGGCTTCAATAACTAATAACTAATAACTACTGACTGACTACTGACTACTGACTACTGACTACTGACTACTGACTACTGACTACTGACTACTGACTACTGACTACTGTCAATTGATTCTTCACTATTCACTCTTCACACTTTAATTATGCTTAGTGCCTTGCTCTGGTTGCCCGCGTTGGGCGCTGCGGTAGTCGGGTTCTTGCCCGGAAACATCAATGGGATGCGCCTGCGTTCAATAGCTTCTGCTTTTGCTGCTGTTGTTTTCCTGTTGAATATCTGGCTGCTGACTCAATTCGATCCAGCCAATTCTGGGCTGCAATTTCAAGAATATTTGCCTTGGATTCCACAATTAGGTTTGAGCTACAACTTGGGAATTGACGGCTTGTCTTTGCCACTGCTAGTTTTAAGTGCATTACTGACTTTATTAGTCATTTATGGCACGGGCAAAGAGATGGAACGCCCCCAGTTGTACTACGCTTTGATTTTGCTAATCAATGCTGGTATTGCCGGAGCTTTGATGTCTCAAAATTTGCTGCTGTTTGTACTGTTTTACGAAATAGAATTAATTCCTTTTTATCTGTTGATTGCGATTTGGGGTGGCAAGCAGCGAGAATATGCTGCGATGAAGTTTCTAATCTATACCGCCGTTTCGGGACTTTTGGTGCTGGCAGCATTTTTGGGTATTGCTTGGTTGAGTGGTTCTTTAAACTTCGATTACAGCGCCATTAATACTCAAGAATTTCCCCTAAAAGCGCAGTTGATACTGTTAACAATTCTGCTGATTGGGTTGGGAATTAAAATTCCCTTGGTGCCGCTACACACTTGGCTACCGGATGCTTATGTGGAAGCTTCTCCAGCCACAGCAATTCTGTTGGGCGGTATTTTGGCAAAGTTGGGAACTTACGGTTTAGTCAGGTTCGGGTTGCAGATGTTTCCTGAAACTTGGACAATTATTGCTCCTGGTTTAGCGATTATCGGCACGGTGAGCGTGATGTATGGCGCTTTGAGTGCGATCGCCCAAAGAGATATCAAGCGCATGGTAGCCTATAGTTCGATCGGACACATGGGATACATTTTGGTAGCCTGCGCCGCCGGCACGAAACTCGCATTAATCGGCGCAGTCGGCCAAATGGTAAGCCACGGTTTGATTTTAGCTTTGCTATTTTATTTAGTAGGCATCATCGAAAGCAAAGTCGGCACGCGAGATTTGGACGTGCTCAACGGCTTGATGAACCCGATGCGGGGTTTACCGACGGCTAGTTCCCTGTTAGTTTTGGGCGGCATGGCCAGCGCGGGAATTCCCGGTTTGGTGGGTTTTGTTGCCGAATTCTTAGTGTTTCAAGGCAGTTTCTCGATCTTTCCAATTCCCACTTTAATCTGCATTTTAGCCTCGGGCTTAACAGCAGTTTACTTTGTAATTCTGCTCAACCGCACCTGTTTTGGGAAGTTGGACAACACCACGGCTTACTATCCAGCAGTTACCTTTGGCGAAAATATGCCAGCGCTGGTTTTGGCTGGTATCATTTTTGTTTTGGGAATTCAGCCTGGTTGGTTACTGAAGTGGAGTGAATCGACTACAAATGCGATCGTTGCGAATCTTCCGGCTGACAGAAATGCCCAAGTAGCTATCAGTTATCCTTGGGAAAACTCGGTGATTGAAATCGCGTCTATACATCAGGAAAACTCGGCGATTGAAATCGCGTCTATACAAACGAAGTCCGCCTCAACGGACTAAGAGATATAGGACTATTGGTGACAATTTAATGTTAAACCTACCGGATATCTTGTTTGTATCAAAGTCTAGATCCCCCCTAACCCCCCTTAATAAGGGGGGGACAAGATTCTGCTCAAAGTCCCTTAATAAGGGGGGACAAGATTCTTCTCAAAGTCCCCCTTATTAAGGGGGATTTAGGGGGATCTAGACTCAACTAAAAGCGAGATTTATTATGGTTTCAGTATTTAAGTTATCACCAATAGGCAGAGCCTGGAAGTAGATAAACATTAAAATTCACTCAAACAAAGAAAGAAACAATGGTACAAACTCCTAATAAACCTGCAACTAAACTACCTCCTTCCAAGCACGAATTTGCCGAGGTAATTCACAGACTAGAAGCAGGCGGCGCAATGATTCCAGATACGCCAGAAAATCTGATGCAAATTATCGCTATCTGGAAAGCCTACGCGGTGCCGATGGACTTCTATTGGCGGGATTTGCTTTACATCGCCGAACGAGTATTTTTACAACCGCTTCCTTTCTTTAAATACTTCTTACCCCAAGAGTATTTAGACTTGCAAAATCACTATGCAGGTGATAGTGCAGATTTACGAATCTGGCGGGGGACAGGAAGCGTTCACCCTGAACTTTTGGAGTTCATGGAAAAGGGAGAAACTGGTAAACTACCGAGGCTGTTTCACCATTTGTGGCACGATCGCATTAACATGGAATTTGCCGAAGAGTGCATGAGATCGATGCTGTGGCACCGGGGCTTGTACGTGCCGACAAATCAATTCGATCCTTATTTGGACAGTGACGAATATAAAGCTAATGCCGATCGGGCAATTAAAGCTTACTTCAAAAAAGACCCGTTCATGCTAGGATTGCACAAAGCATTTCCCGAACTGTTTTTAGAACAATGCCGCCAAATGTCTTATTACAGCAATCTCGGTTTATTCTGGGAAGTAATGGCACCGGTGTTTTTTGAAGTTTCGGATCTTTACGATGAAGGGAAAGTTACCACAGTTCCCGAAGCGATGGATTTCCTAGTAAATGGGATATTTGCGATCGCCGGAAGGCCCATTTACCACCACGTCCAAATCGACGGCGAAACCTACGAAATCATCCCCAAATCCAAAGGTTTCACATGGCTTTACGAAGCAGCGTTACCTTACGTGGAAGCTGTATTTTATCGCACTTCGCCGTTCCGAGGAACCAAATCTTACAACGCGCAAGCTAGGGAAGTTCCCGACGATCAAAAAGACTTCCACTACGGAGTGTTGTATGCAGACAAATTCCCCGTAGGTACGGCAGGAATTCCACCGACATTGCTAGCCCAAGATATGCTGCACTTCCTGCCGCCTTACTTGATGGATTTCTACAAACAGCGCTGTCGAGGCGAAGATGATATCCTGAATCAAATTGGGGTAACATTTCAGCGATCGATGTATTGCGTAACTTCCGCAGTATTTCAAGCATTGCGGACTGCGCTTTTATATCCTTTGGACGACCCGAATCCGAAGCATTTGAAAGCAAATCGAGCATTTTTCGAGTCACAGATCGATCGCTTCTGCCGCCCAGAATACGGCATGAAATATGCAGCGAAATTGAATAGCATTCAGACTTCCGATTACAGGTAGTCATTGGGAATGGGGCATTGGGCATTGGGCATTGGGCATTGGGGCATGAGGCATTTGTTATTTGAAAAACTCTTAACAAATAACCAATTATCGATTACCAATTATCGATTACCAATTACCAATTACCTGCGCAGCCCCATTCCCCATTCCCCATTCCCCATTCCCATTCCCCAATAACTATGAATAGCCAAGATGTAGCAAAATATATCGAAGCAACCGATGGCATTTCCAAACCTTGGCTGTTAGTGCAATTGCGACTCAAAAAACTGCAAGAAAGGCGATCGGAGATTTCTGATGAAGAATATGTTACAGAACTTACCGACATTCACAAAGATTTAATGAATCTGGGGGAATGGTGGCTCGGCATCGAGGATGAAGTGTTTTAAACTATGATTCATTTCAGATGAAAACCGCTGGCTGCAACCAGAGTGCGATCGGCTATCATAAAAATAACCCCCTTGCAGCAGCGCATCAGGAGAACCCTCGAATGTCAGATCCGATTACCTTGGGCTTACTTTTCACAGTCGCTTGGCAAGGCATTCTCAGCACTCAAGTCAATGATGCAGTAAAGCACCTCTATTTGAAGGGCATCAAAAAAGTATCACAAAACGGGAAAATAGTCAATCACGATTTAGAAAAAGCGCTGAAACGTTCTTTCCTGAAAGCTCAACAACAAATCGCCTCAGAATGCAAACAGGAAATCGATCCGAAAAATAGCGCTAATCGAGAGAGTTTTAGCTATTCGCTGCAAGACAGGCGGCGCGATTTTGATTGGTTGAAACGAAAGCTCGAAAAGCTCAAATTAGAATTAGAACAAGTCGATAAAGAAACAGTCCCCTCTGGGATTCCGATCGCAGGTTTAGATGAAATAGAATTGCTGCTGACTGCGACAGATGAGTTAAAGCAGAATCGGGTAGCAGAAGTTGAGCAAAAACTGCAGGAAGTTGCTCTAGAAAATTGCGATGTCGAACCCTACAAAACTCTGTTAGAGCAAGAATTATTTGCCTTAGTTTCAGCATACTTTGCTCAGGAAATCAAGGAAAATGAAAAGGTTTTTCAGATATTTACCGGGCAGAGTTTAACGCGGATCGATCGCACAACTCAAGAGATGCACGCTTGGCTGGAAGAGATAGTTGAAAAAAGCCGGATTGCTTACGTACCCATTGACTGGCGGGATATTTGCCAGCAGATTTTAGATGAGAAAGAACAGCAGCGGCTTAGTAGCGATCGGCTAACTTTTGGCAACCATCAAATAGATGATGTTTACGTGCCGCTGGGATTGGTGGAAAGGCACAAAGTGACTGAGAAGCGCGAGAATCTTGGGGCTGAGGAAGGTTCGGATTTGTATCGAGAAAAAGAAGTTACTCAGACATTTGAACATAGCGAGTTTCTTGAGCAAGTAATCCAGCAAGGAATTAGCCCTAAAAGCAATGGGAAGCGGTTAGGAATTATTGGGGAACCAGGGGCGGGGAAAACAACGCTGTTGCGGCAGATTGCGAATTGGGTAGCGACGGGCATTTCCGAGGCTATGGTAATTTGGGTATCTTTGGCGGATTTGCAGGGGAAGGAATTAGAAACTTATTTATTTGATAATTGGCTGGTGGCGGCAATTAAGAGAGTTGGGAAGGCTGAGGCGACGGCGGAAATTAAGGATGATTTTGTAGCACAATTTAATGCCGATCGCATTTGGTTGGTGTTGGATGCGGCGGATGAGATGGCTGCGGGAGATGGGAATCCTTTGGCGGAAATTGAGCGGCAAATTAGGACGGGCGGCTGTATTCAAAGGGCGTGAATTGTGCTAAGTTGTCGGCAGAATGTCTGGGATGCGATCGGCTCTGCGTTGGATACTTTTGATACTTATCGTACTCTGGAGTTTTCCTATCCCGAACAAGTGGAAATGTTTATCGATAAGTGGTTTCTGACTCCCGCTAACCCGCAGTTTGGAACCCCCCCTAACCCCCCCTTGGTAAGGGGGGGGACAAGAGAAGATGGGGAAACTATCGATCGGTTTGGAACCCCCCCTAACCCCCCCTTGGTAAGGGGGGGGACAAGAGATGATCGGGAGCAGATAAGAGAAGATGAAACTTTTACTCCCCCCTTAGCAAGGGGGGCTGGGGGGGTGCTTTCTCAACAATTACCAGAAGCCGGAGAAACTCTTACTCCCCCCTTAGCAAGGGGGGCTGGGGGGGTGCTTTCTCAACAATTACCAGAAGCCGGAGAAACTCTT
>RDXH01000105.1 GCA_004292745.1 Oscillatoriales cyanobacterium
ATATAGCGATCCTAAATGATTCGCAAAATTTGTAGGGGTAGTGCCCCCGTGCCTACCCCTTATCTATCGGGGCAACCACGGGGCCAAGAGCCCCTACAATAATTACGCAAATGATTTAGGATTGCTATATGTTGAGAACAAAGTTGAAGAGGGTTAGTTTGAGTGGGGGAATTGTTGCTAGTGTTCTGTGTCTGGTGTCCCCGGTGCAAGCTTTGCAAGTGCAGGTGACGCCGGCAAATCCCGAACTGGGAGACACGCTGTCAGTCATCAATAGGGGAGTTTGGGTAAATTTTTGTAAACAGTTACAACCCCGGTTAGAGCAAGACTTAAGTGCCAAATCCAAGTCGCCGGTGATGGACAAGTGCAGAAGTTGAGCGTGCAAGTGCGCGATCGAGATTTTCCTACTCAGTCCATCACGCTACCGCCTGGGAAAGACAGTGAGGGTACTGATGCGGAGTTCGATCGCGTAGACGTATTTAAAGCACTGGTGACACCCCAAAAGTTTTGGAACGGCCCATTATTGCGCCCCAACTCCGGCGAAATTACCACTATTTACAGCAGAGAACCAGAAACCGGAAGCTACTCGGAAACCAGAGCTACGCGAAAATCGAAGAAGGAGCTGCGGAGGCCAGCCGAAACCCTGCTACGGAGGGCACTGTGGCAAAGGACTGCAACGTTGAGCCAGGAACCACCACGCAGCACTCGGCGATCGTCTGTACCAGTTTCCCAAGAACTTCCGTCAGTCGGTGCGCCATTGTAGTTATCATGCCAGCGATCGCTACACCATTCCCAAACATTGCCGTGCATATCATAAAGTCCAAACGCATTGGGCGGAAAACTCCCCACATCCGTTGTTTGTTGGCGGTAAAGTCCCGATTGTGCAGAACCGTAGGGATAATTGCCGTCATAATTAACTAAATCCGGCGTAATTGTTTCGCCAAAATGGAAAAGTGTTGAGGTTCCGGCGCGACAAGCATATTCCCATTCCGCTTCCGTAGGTAAGCGATAAGTCTTGCCTGTTTTTTGAGAAAGTTTCTGGCAGAATTTCACAGCATCATCCCAGCTTACTTGTTCTACAGGACGTTTCGCGCCTTTAAACTCAGAAGGGTTATTTCCCATCACCGCTTCCCACTGTTCTTGAGTAATGGGATATTTGCCCAGATAAAAAGGTTTGACAGTTACTTGGTGTATCGGTTGTTCCGAACTAGATTCAGATGAACCCATCTGGAATGTATCACCGGGAATATAAACCATTTCCAAATTTACCCAATTGCCCAATCTTTCGACTTTTTGACTTGCCTTTCCTGGTTGGCGACTAACTTCTTGCCCTTGATTGTTAACTGTAATAATCTCGAAATGGAATTCTTCAACCTTAGCTTCCTCTTCAGCCACACGTTGGCGTTTCTCTTCTTCTAATCGGCGCTGACTTTCTTGTTCAGCATGACGTTGCTGTTCCTCTTCTTCTAATCGCTGTTGGCGTTTTTTCTCATCCCAAACACCTTGTGCAACATCGCGATTGTGTAGGACTCCCGGCAAATTCGGATTAAGATTTAATGCTTGAGTGTAATCAGATATTGCCGATTCGTAGGCTCCCAATTTGTAACAAGCATTGGCTCGATTGTTCCAAGCATCAGCATGATTTGGTTCTAGCCGCAAAACTTGAGTGTAATCTTCAATAGCAGCTTGATACTGCTCCAACTTAGCATAGGCAAACCCCCGATTGAAATTAGCATTAGCAAAATTAGCATTGAGTTGAAGGACTTGATTGAAATCAACAATCGCTGCTGCATATTTTTCCTCTTGGCAGCGCCCAATAGCTCGCTTGTAACAAGATTCAATCACACTCAGTTGGTGACTTTGGCCAACAGCAGCAAAACAGCTATTCAGTTTTCCAACATATTTCAAATCATCGATTGTCAAAGCCGCATCGAGGGCATCCAAAATTTCTTTGTTTCCTGACGGTACCGACAAGTCGCGCAATTTCAGCCAAGCTTTCACGGACTCAAAAATTTGCGCTGTGGCCCAACGCTTATCTGGCAAATCTAGCAAACCTTCAGCTAAATCTAACTTCAGTTCAGGAATCCATGCCGATTCTGACTCAGCAATAATATTATACAACATTTCGTAGAAATTAATCGCTATTTCTACCAATTGTGCCTGTTCCTCCGAGGGCATATCTCGTAGCAAACCTGGAAGTAACTGAGGCAATAGAGGCCGCATTCGCACGTCTGAGGAGACGTGAATCAAAAAGTATTCATCGGCTAGCAATCCGGCAATCACACAGTGACAAACACCGATAAATTGCTGAAATCTTTCATAATCTTTTTTGTGAATGCTGTAGGGACGCGGGCAGTCGCTGGGGTCAATTCCCATCGCTTCGCACTTTTTTTCTCTCTCAATGATTTTGAGGTTGTGCAAGAAACTGTTAACAGTTTCAGTACCGAAAAGCTCATCAAATTCTTCACCGCTATTACCCTGATCGATGTGGGATTGTCGCTGAGCTTGCCACTGCAATGCCCGCTCTTTAGCAAAATCAAAAAGCACCTCGCGCCAAGGTAGCATGGGAATCGGTGATTTGTAGCGATAAGTTGCCCAATTCAAACCCCAATAACCAAAGTTGAGGTTGAAAATATCGCCTTCGGCAGCGGATTCTAAAATTAATGTCGGCTCAGTTCTTAAGCTGCGAAACATTGATTGTGTTGCTGCTTGACTGTGAAAAAGCTTACTTGTCCAAGCACCTGATAAGAATTCTACAGGTCGTCCTTGGGTTAAATATTTTTCAAAGAATTGTTGCAGGTAAATTCCCAGAGTTTTTTCCATCTCTGGAAAGTCTTTGGCTGCATCATTTCCATCCCCAGAACGGTCAAATTGCAAAGTAGGTGGCGATAGGAAAACTCGCAGGGGAATAGGATTTTGAGCCGGATTAGATTTAACAATATCTTCGGCAATCAACCAAATGGGAGAGTTGCCTTGTCTTTTCTGTTCTTGAATAGTTTCAATGGCAGTTTTTCTGTCATAAATTCGGAGTTCGCGGGCCAGTTGAGCCTCAAGGGTTTTTAGTTGTAATTGCAGTTCTTTTTGCTGTTCTATGCACCATTGTTGCAGGTGCGATCTCAAGATTTCTAATTGTATTTGGTGTGCGCGGCTGAGTTGATTTTCCTTCGTTTGGAATTCGCGGTTGAGCTGGGCAATTTGTTCTTTTAGTTGGCGGTTTAGCAGTCCTTCTTGGGATTGAAATTCGCGGTTTATTCTTGCTAATTCTAACTGTAAGGAGCGGTTTAAATTGCCTTCTTCGGGTTGAAATTCGAGGTTTGCTTGTCGTTTAAATCCCTGTAGTACGAGTTCTTTATTGCGGATTTCTTGCCTAGTTGCTTCGATTTCCTTGTTGGTATGTAGTGTTAAGTCTGTGTTTCTGGCTTGAGTTTCGCCAATGCGATCGGCATTATAAACTGTAGGCAGGAATGCCGCTTTTATAAGCTTACCCGCTTTGACTCCCCATCCTTCGTTTCCTCGTAGTGCTTTTGTCATTTTTGTGTTCCTTTGGGTATGTGAATGTGTAAGTCTTAGTCAATCAAGCTGTGGGGGAAAGTTAAGCAATAGCCCTTTCTGTGAAGCCCTGACAAGGGGAGGCAGATCCTCTAGATCTGGGTTTCCAGGCTCTGACTGGGAACCAGTTCAAGGGCTTTTTTGTGGGTCGGGCAGGTTTATTTAACCTGTCTGCACCCTTTAAAGCTTTGGGTAAACCTGTCCCTATAGGCTTTTTAGAATGGTACAAGATATGAGTTAAAACCGACTACAAATTTGGGATAAAAAGGTTTTTATTCCTCCTAGGCAGGGCTTTGACTATGAGGGGTTTTAACCCTAGGTGGTCATTGCCACTGGTCAAGTATTTCTTAAACTTGTTTTTTTCCTTAATAAGTCCCGCCGTGAACGGCAAACAACATAAGTGCCGCACCTTCTAAATAGGTATCGGCACAACCGATTTCTTGGCTATTTTCTCTATAAATATAACCTGATTCTACTCGTCCTACAGAAGTGTCATCAGCCCACCGACAAATGGGTCGTTTTTACTAAGATATCCGATATTTTCGTTGGCTGAGTTTGTATAAATCTCGCCCATACACATGAATGCTGGGGAATTTTCTCTGTTTTGAGAAATTATTTTCTACTTGGCCGGAAAGGGCGATTCCCTAGGGATAGCTTTGCTTGACGTACTTTTTGTGGCGATCGCGCCCTAGATTTTAGCTACTTTGTGTAATATTATCTAGACCAACATTTAAGGATATCAGTCATGACAACGACTGCGAATCAAGCCAACTCCGGGTCTAGTGGGGAAATAGTTGCGGGTGCTATTTTGGGCTGTAGGCTGGTGAAAACAAACAGGAAGATGGCGGTTGTGAGTGGGGGAATTGTTGCTAGTGTTCTGTGTCTGGTATCGCCGGTGCAAGCTTTGCAGGTTCAGGTGAGTCCGCCAAATCCCGAACTAGGAGATACTTTGTCAGTCTTGATTCAGGTAGATGGTAGCCCTGGGGAAACTCCAACGGTTTCTCTACAACAGAAAAACTACCCAGCTTTTCCGATGGGTAACAACCGCTTTCGGGCGCTGCTACCGACAACTCCGCTGGAGAAACCCGGTACTCGCCAAATCCAAGTCTCTGGGGATGGACAAGTACAGAATTTGAGTGTACAAGTTCGATCGCGCAATTTTCCGACTCAATCTATTACGCTACCACCAGGTAAAGATGGTGAAGGTACTGATGCGGAGTTCGATCGCGTAGATGCGTTTAAAGCACTGGTGACACCCGAAAAGTTTTGGAATGGTCCCCTGTTGCGACCTAATTCTGGCGAAATTACTACTGTTTACGGGGTGCGCCGATACTATAATGGGGTGTTTGCCCAGGATTACTACCATCGTGGTGTTGATTATGCTGGTGCCTATGGTTCTCCAGTTGTCGCACCGGCGGCCGGTCGGGTGTCTCTGGTGGGACGCGAATCTCAAGGGTTTAAAATCCACGGTAATGTAGTTGGTATTGACCACGGTCAAGGGTTGGCTAGTATTTTGATGCACCTGAGTCGCATTGATGTCCATGAAGGCGATTTCGTCAAGCCTGGTCAAGTTATTGGGGCGCTGGGTTCCACGGGGGCTTCGACAGGCCCTCACCTGCACTGGGGACTTTATGTTCATGGACAGGCGATCGATCCGGTACCTTGGCGACTTCAAGGAATTGAGTAATAATTTTTCCAGAGTTTGATGAATTTACCAGTCATTATGGGGTAAGTTTGTGGCTGGGGCGTGCCGATCGCACTTGTAAGTTAAGTTATAAGTGTTAAGTTAGAATTTTTATACAAATTCTCAAGGACAGCCTCCAAATTCCAATCTCAAGACGCCAGTAATCGCGTCTTCACAAAACTTTATTGATGATGCCGTTGAGCGGGAAGCATATATGAGTATTGAAAAAATTGTTGAACAAGCTTTGCAGGATGGCTATTTAACGCCGTCTATGGAAGCTGAAGTAGGACGAATTTGCAATACGGCTTCCGAATTGTCGATCGAGGAGTATATGGCTCTGGATCGTTTGATGGGAGCTTTATTGACTGGGGAAGTTGTGGTTCTTCCTCGCAAACAGTTCATCAATGTGATGGAAGAGTTGGTGCTTAGTGATGCGATCGCCAGGGTTGCTGAAATTGAGGCCAGTAGCGACCAGACTCTTGATGTGGGAGATATTGCGGCCTATGCTTTAAATAGATTGCCGCCTCTTTATGCTACGACTGAAGAAGGAGCTCACTTTCAAAGGGCTAGGGCTAAAGAGCAACTTCATGAATTAATTTCTAAAGAAGTCAACGCAGCGATCGCCCGCAACTTAGATCGGCCAGAACCTGTCAACCCGACAGCTTTGGCTAAGCAGTCTTCTGGAAATGAAGTTATCTCCAGCTTAAGCAATTTGTTGCAGGCGAATGCTACTAATTTTGAGCAACAACCTTAGCCAAATTAGTTCTAATATCAAAATATCCGACCTCTTGAAAAAGTCGGATATCTAAATTAGAGCCTGTCTCAAAAAGGCTAGGTTTCTTGCAAAAATCGTTAATTTGTGCTTTCAGTGGAGTCTAGGGATGGGTTAGGACTGGTTTGATTGGCTAGATCGCGTTTTTCCCGTTTTTTCCGTTCTGCTTGGATTACATCTTCGAGCACGATTCGTGCTTGAGCCATTTTTTCCAAGTTGCTGCGGTACAAGTCCAAATCTTTGCTAACTTTGTCTTCGGGTAAATGCAACCCCCCACAGACTTTTTTGAGTGTATCGTTGAGGGTTGCTTGGTCTTTGACCAAGTTGGGGTCAGCTTTTTCTAACATGGAGAATAAGCCGATCGCGAATAAGCGACTGTACTTAAATTGAGGGTTATTGGCGATCGCCTCTAAAGATCCTTGCAAATCTCCTGTATCATCAAAACTGGTCGAGCGATCGAGCCACGACAGCAACTCACTACCCGAAAGTCTTTGGGCCAAGCTTTCTAGTCTGTGAGCATCATGCTTATAGCGATCGGGATCGTCCTCTACAGCTTTGCACAAACCGTTAAAAATTGAGTCCTGGTCTTGTTCTGGGACGTATCCCAACATGAATCGATTGAATGCTGTCACCACACCTAAAGCATAGATAGAGTCATATTGAAAATCGGCATTCGCCGAAAGCAAGTGCATTTCTACCATCAATTCTTCTACCACTCGACGGTAAATTGAATTGATCGGCCGAGTGTGAATCGTATAGAAACTTCGCTTAGTATCTGAAACAGTACGGTTCTTGTTCACCTGAGTCTTATATCTAAATAATTTTGCCGTAGCGGGCGCGATCGAAAACGCCTCTTAATGTCACCAGCCAGTGCACATAGTACGCATAAGGTATCTCTGTGTGGATTGTTTACATCATTTTACAATTATATCTTAGGTGGGATCGCCTACAAATCTAATCTCTTGACTAGGTTATCCAGCTTCAGGAATACTTACTACAATATGTTCTTTTTGTCAAGTCTAAATTCTCTAATATCAAATCAAGATGACACTCTCTCCAGAATTAATCGCTTTAGCCAAATACATGGCTGGCGATTTTGACAATCGGGAACAAGCACTTGCCGAGCCGGTATGGTACGTGCATCTTCGTTTTTGGCAAAGACCAGTACCCATTGGTCTATTTTCAGAACCCAGCATTGCACTGTTTGCAGAACAAGCCAACATTTTGGAATTAGACAAACCCTACCGTCCCCGCATCGTGCAACTGAGGCAATCACAGACAGCGCCAGGACTTCTAGAAGCTCAGTATTATATGTTCAAGGATATTGAAGCCATCAAAGGAGCTGGTCGCAACCCAGACTTACTAGGAAAAGTAAATCGGGAGGAAATCCAACTCCTTCCAGGCTGTACCCTTTCAGTTGCGGTGGACAATTTAGGCCCCAACCGTTATCGGTTTCGGGCATCTTTGCCCGTGGGTACTCCATGCTGCTTTGCCTACGGAGGGCAAAATTACCAAGTAGACTTGGGATTTGAAGCCTCCGCCACAGAATTTCTCAGCTATGACAAGGGAATAGACCCCAAAACAGGTAAGGCTATTTGGGGAGCTCTAATGGGCCCTTTTAGATTTGTCAAGCGTCAGGATTTCGCTTCTGAGATATTGCTCTGAAGGAAGAAGGAATAAGTCACCCCCCCACCCCCCCAGGGCTGTTTCATTCTGCGAAAAACAGGCACTCGGAGGGCCGGCACGGGGGCACAACCCCTACCAAGAATGAAACCGCCCCCCTGGCCCCCCTAGGGGGGAGGGGGAGGGGGATGAGGGATAGGGGGAAATTCAGGAAGAAGGAAGAAAGATTTAGTTATCTAACAGAGAAGGCAAAAATTTACCTTCAGCCTCTTCTTCCCCTGCTGTGTTCCTGGGAGTCGGGGACTCTCAATCTTCAGATTTGCTTACACCGCAAGCGATGCAATAGGTCCTCAACTAGCGCGAGGCACTCCCTCCAAAGCTTCTTCTTCAGTCTCAAAAATTTCAAACACAGAATCCATCATGGTGACTTCAAACACCAGTTTGGCTTCTGGATGAACATTGCAAATCCGAAAACTCCCTTTGACTTTATCCGCATCCCTCATACCAGCTACAAGTGAGGTCAGGCCAGAACTATCAATAAAGTTAACCTGACCAAGATTCACTACAACATGGCGGCTGAGTTTGGAAATACATTCTTGCAACTTGAGGCGGAATTGCCAAGCTGTTGTGATGTCCAGCCGTCCTGTCGGTGCTAAGACGATAACTGTTGTACCGTCTTGAAGCGTGTGGGTTTTTTGATCAATATGAATCACTGACCCTTCCCTCAAAATTATTATCTATCGCGGTGGTTACTTTCCCAGTAGTTTAACTCAGGTAGGTAACTACAGAGGCATCTAATTTGCCCAATCTTGTGGTTTTAAGAATTTGGAGTACAGTTCGGCTTCTGGAGAGTTGGGTTCTGGCTCAAAACAGTATTCCCAGCGTACCAGAGGCGGCAGGGACATCAGAATCGATTCAGTGCGTCCATTTGTCTGCAAGCCAAAGGTTGTGCCGCGATCGTACACTAAGTTAAATTCGACATAGCGACCGCGACGGTATAGCTGAAAATTGCGCTCCCGTTCGCCGTAGGGTGTCGATCGGCGTTTTTCAATAATTGGGACATAGGCCGGCAAAAATGCCCTACCGCAGTCCTGGACAAAGGCAAACACCGACTCCCAACTCCGATCTTCCGGCTTGCCGATTTCGTTGCTATAGGCAGCGGCCTTCCCTTTGACATTCTGGTCGCGGTAAAGCGGGCCTTGACCATTTTGGTAGTCAAAAAAGATGCCACCGACACCGCGAGTTTCTTGGCGGTGGGGGAGATAGAAATATTCATCACACCAGAGCTTAAATGCCGGATAATAGGCGGGATGGTGTTTGTCACAAGCGGCTTTCAGAGTGTTGTGAAAATGAGTAGCATCCTCAGCAAACGGGTAATAAGGAGTCAAATCGATACCACCGCCAAACCACCAAATCGGGCCCGCCTCAAAATAGCGATAATTTAGGTGAACCGTAGGCAAATAGGGATTACGGGGGTGCAGCACTATTGAAGTGCCAGTGGCATAGAAATCGTGACCAGCAGCCTCTGGGTGCTTGGCCAAAATCAAAGCAGGCAAACTTTCGCCCCAGACTTGAGAAAAATTTACTCCGCCTTGTTCAAACACATCGCCTTCGCGCATGACACGAGAACGTCCACCGCCACCTTCGGAACGCTCCCAAGCATCTTGTTTAAATTTGCCGCTGCCGTCGAGTTGTTCTAGACCTTGACAAATTTCATCTTGTATGGTCTTCATAAATGCACTGACTCTAGCTCTGGAGTCAGTGGGTGGCAAAAACGGGGAAGTCGCTGTTTTAAGAGTTGTAGAAACTGTCATCCGATTTTAGATTGAAGAATTTAAGAATTTAAGAATTGAAGAATCGCGACCACGGCTCAATTCGGCGATTGTGACCAAATTGCTTTGAGTCGTAGAAATTCTTGCCGATCGGATGTGAGTTTCAGATTGACCGTGAGTCCCAAATCCAGTCGGCACTGTAATTATGCCACCGTTGGTCGGTAAAAGATCTCTATGAAGTTAGATTAAAAAATGGCAATAAAAATATACTGAAAGATCGATCGCAAATTACAGACCCAATTGCAGAGCTATGGTGGAGAACATAATGCCCAATACACTCGATGTTAGTTCAGTCCTAGAAATCCTGCGACCAGTCCAAGACCCCGAACTACAAAAGAGTTTGGTGGAATTGAACATGATCCGCAACATCAAAATCGACGGCGGAGTCGTCAGCTTCACCTTGGTGCTGACAACGCCAGCTTGTCCGCTGCGAGAATTTATTGTCGATGATTGCAAAAAAGCGGTCAAACAATTGCCCGGTGTCGAAACAGTGGCTGTGGAGGTGACAGCAGAAACACCGCAGCAAAAGGGAGTAGGCGATCGCCAAGGCATAGAAGGCGTTAAAAATATTATCGCAATTTCCAGTGGCAAAGGCGGAGTCGGCAAAAGTACAGTGGCGGTAAACGTCGCAGTAGCCCTGGCTCAAACCGGTGCTAAAGTCGGTTTGCTAGATGCCGATATCTATGGGCCCAACGACCCGACCATGTTGGGACTCGGTGATGCAAAAGTCATGGTTCAAGAGGGAAAAAGTGGCGAAACCCTTCAACCAGCCTTCAATTACGGTGTCAAATTGGTGTCGATGGCATTTTTAATTGAGAAAGACCAGCCTGTAATTTGGCGAGGCCCGATGTTGAACGGGATCATCCGGCAGTTTCTCTACCAGGTAAATTGGGGCGATTTAGACTATCTGATTGTAGATATGCCTCCGGGTACTGGAGACGCGCAGTTGACGATGGCGCAAGCGGTGCCGATGGCCGGTGTGGTGATTGTGACTACGCCGCAGACTGTCTCGCTGTTGGATTCCCGCAAAGGGTTGAAGATGTTCCAGCAGTTGGGAGTGTCTGTGTTAGGAATTGTGGAAAATATGAGCTATTTTGTGCCGCCGGATATGCCGGATAAGCAATACGATATTTTCGGTTCTGGTGGGGGCGAAAGAACGGCTGCTGAGTTGGGAGTGCCGCTGTTAGGCCGCATTCCGCTGGAAATTCCGTTGCGGGAAGGTGGCGATTCGGGTGTACCGATTGTGGTGGGACAACCGGGTTCTGCTTCGGCGAGGGAGTTGCGGGCGATCGCGGGTAGGATTGCGGGTAAAGTTTCTGTAGCAGCCTTAGCCTAAATTACATCGGAATTAACATGACGCGGAATGAGGAGACGGCAGTGGCCATTAGTGTCAACTTAAGGTAAAACTCATAGTCCGGCAAGGGTTGAAACCCCTGCCTCAAAGCGAAAGTCCTCTCAAGAGGACTGAAGAGAAGAATTTTCAACTCATTAGTCCTCTTAAGAGGACTTTTGCTATTAGACAGGGGTTTTAACCCCTGGCGGACTGCCGTATCCCTACTCGATCGCCAAAAAACGGTAAGCTATAAACACCAAACATCACATTCAAAAACTTATGATTTTTCCAGGTTCAGCAGTTCGAGTTAAAGATACCACCGAGATTTACTACGGCTTTCAAGGACTTGTCCAGCGAGTCACCGACGGGAAAGTCGCGGTACTATTTGAAGGTGGCAATTGGGACAAGTTAATCTCATTTCGGCTGTCGCAATTAGAACTTGTGGATGCTACCGCAGGCAGAACAAAATAGTCAGTAGTCAGTAGTCAGTAGTCATTAGTCATTAGTCGGTAGTTGGTTGTCATTAGCTATTATTTATGAGTATTATATCAAACTTACTTCTAATAGCTAACGACCAACCAATTCCCAATTCCCAATTCCCAATTCCCAATTTCCAATTCCCAATTTCCAATTCCCAATTCCCAATTCCCAATCCCCAATTCCCAATCCCCAATCCCCAATCCCCAATTCCCAATTCCCAATTCCCAAGATGCGTATAAACCTCCCCCAATTTCCAGAGAAAGAGCGTCTCAACGACCATATTGGCGAAATTATTGAAACTGCAACTACAGAATTTTTAGCTCAATGTTTAGATCCAGAAGACTTGAGTTTTCCGGCGATGCCACCTTTTGGGAGTTGGGTGAAAGCTACCGATGAACAGTCGGGAAATCTCGTGATCGCAGTAGTTTATCATGCGACAACTAGCCCGATCGACACCGTGCACAGAGCGCGGGCTTTGGGGATGTCGCTGCAAGAGTTGCGGGAGGAACAACCGCAGATTTTTGCGATGTTAAAGACCGAATTTCGATCGGCAATTGTGGGTTTTGAAACTGCTACTGAAAGCTTGAACGGTTATGGGGCGCAACGGGGAACTATTTATCAGTATATTCCGCCAAGACCGCCACAAATTCACCAGGCGGTTTATCGGTGCGAACCGGATGAGGTGATTGATTTTAGTGCTCAGTTGGATTTTTTGAGGACGCTGCTGGGGGTGGCTAATGCGCCGGTGGATGCGCTGACGGCGGCGGCGATTCGGGAGGTTTATCAGTTGCGAAAGCGCGATCGATCTTGGTTGGTAGAAGCGGGGAGGAGTTTGAGTGTTTTGTTGAAGGATGATTACGATCGGTTGCGGGTGATTTTGAGTCAGATTCATCCATAATACTCGACAAAATCGAGATAGTCTGAAGCTTGCTGTTATAGATGACAGGTTTCCCAAACTAAACTAAACTATCAATAGTTCAGCCCGCACACTACTGCTACCCAACATAAATCTTATGCAAGGACCAATACTCGCAGGACGCTACCACATTATCAAACACTTGGGAGGCGGTAGCTTCGGCCAGACTTACCTGGCTGAAGATAAAAGGCGATCGGGTAATTTTCGGTGTGTCGTCAAGCAACTTAAGCCAGAGTCTACAGATCCGCAAACTCTAGAGATAGCTAGACGTTTATTTACAACAGAAACAGAAAGCCTCCACAACCTAGGAACTCATCCTCAGATTCCTGAACTTTTAGATCATTTTGAGGAAAATCAGGAATTTTATTTAGTTCAAGAGTTGATTGAGGGGAGAGATTTAAGTAAAGAAATTACTCCTGGCCAGCGGCTTAGTGAATTGCAAGTTATGGCTATTTTGCAGGAAATCTTAGAAATATTAGTATTTGTTCAGCAGCACAAAGTCATCCACCGGGATATTAAACCTTCTAATTTAATGAGGCGTAATTCCGATCGCAAAATATTCTTAATTGACTTTGGGGCTGTTAAACGAATTAGCACTCACATAGTTAACACCACAGGGTCAAATCCGCCGACTATTGGCATCGGCACAAATGGCTATATGCCAGCGGAACAAAATAACGGACATCCTAACTTTGGCAGCGATATCTATGCTGTGGGAATGACTGGGATTGAATGGCTGACGGGGATACTTCCTCACGAGTTACCAAAGGATGCTAATTGTGAAATTGTTTGGCGCGATCGCGCTCAAGTTAGCGATGGTTTTGCTAATATCTTAAACAAAATGGTGCGGTATCATTTTCGCGATCGCTACCAGTCAGCGGCAGAGGTGTTGCAAGCCCTAAATAATTTGAGACGAATTCGACCACCCGATCGTAAAATTGTTTTTGCTGGTCTTTGTTTGGCTACTATATTTTGTGTAGCAGGATTACTTACAGTGATATTGAAGCCTGCTGATAATCTGGCAACTTATGACAATACAGCCCAAGGCATTAAAATCAAATATCCCGATAATTGGGACAAACAAGAAGAGTCTAACCCCATTACTAAAGAGGTGGTTCAATTTATTTCACCGAAAGAAAGCGATGCTGATAAATTTCAAGAACGGCTGATTGTGACAGTTGAACCTACGACGAATAAAACCCTCGATGAATATACGAAGTTATCTAAACAAGAAATCTTGAAGTTAGATAAAAATGCTAAGATAGCTCAAGAGGGTGCATCTACTCTAGCTGGCAAAAATGGGTATAAAGTTGTTTATACAACAAAAGACGGGAATCGAGAGTTGAAAAAGTTGAATGTTTGGACGATGAAACATGACAAGGCTTATTTGATTACCTATGAGGCGGAAGCGGGGAAGTACGATCAGTTTTTGCCGGTTGTTGAGAAAATGATTAAGTCGCTGGAAGTTCAACAAACCAAATAAATTTATTGAGGCAGTTGTCAGATTATGGTGACAGTATCAATCAAATCAGATCCCCCTAAATCCCCCTTAAAAAGGGGGACTTTGAACCGTCTTGTCCCCCCCTTTTTAAGGGGGGTTAGGGGGGATCTCCGGGTTTAATTGCTAAAGCCATAGAAAAACACCGCAAATTAGGGGAATTCATTAGCATTTGGCAGGATGGCAAAGTAATTACTTTAACTGCCGATCAAATTCCTCCCCTGAAATTAGATAATGATAGTTAATCCTTATTTTGCCATCAAATGAGGAACAGATATTTTAGTCAAAAGGTTTGGGCAATTATTTAGGATTCGGCTACTTTTTCTGGTACTCGCCGATATTTGCCATCTAAACGTTCCTGTCGCTGACGGCGGTTATCAGCTTCTAACATTGCGAGGACTTCATCTAATTTTAGCGTCCAAGCATCAAGCAGGCGACAAGATTCTCGCATCCTAGCAACATTTTGCTGTCTTGTCTCTAAATCGGGTATTCTTGGTTGTTGAGTCATGGCAGATTCCAACTCCTTTTGATTTCTTGAATACTGGCTTCGGAGGCATCAGCGATCGCCTCTCCTTGGTCTATCGTCCTATACAAAAAGTCTAGCACATCGGTTGTTGCTGCTGGTTGAGATTCTGCCACCTGTTGCAAGATTCTGTGCAAGCGGTTGTAGGGAATTCTCAGGCGTTCCTTCACATTATCAATTGCTTCTAACTCAGGCATTGTTTCCTGGGTTTCGCCAAATTGCTGTAAGAGGGAATATTCTGCTGCTGTTGCTGTGTCGAGAAGTGCGACTAACCGCTGTTGTAATCTGAAAATAGTGCTGATAGTTTGGTCTGGTAATTTTGCCATGAATTTGAATTTGGA
>RDXH01000106.1 GCA_004292745.1 Oscillatoriales cyanobacterium
CCAAGAAGCTGGTTGCGAAAACATCAAATTATTTGGGATGGGGACAACTATAATAGCGGCGATTGTATCTCCCACAGAATATATTCATCTCTATGCGGGTGACTGTCGTTTGTATCATTTTGCTAAAGGAAATAAAACTTACATTACAGCCGACCATTCAGTGGTGCAGGTATTGCTAGAATTGGGGAGAATTACGGAGGAAGATATACCGACTCATCCGATGCGTTCGGTGGTAAATTCTTGTTTGGGCGGCAAAGAAAACAGTCACTTTTCGGTTGACCCAAAATGGGATAGTGAAGACTTACCTGTGGTGCGAAAATGGTCTGCGGGCGATGTGTTGTTGCTGTGTAGCGATGGGTTGAATGGAGAGGTTAGTAATCAAAAATTGACAAATTTGGTGGGGGAATTTGGAGAGTCGCCAAAAAAGTTAACTGAAGAATGTGTAAACAAGGCTTTGGAGCACGGCGGTAATGATAATATCACGGTTATTGCTATTGCTAATTTGGATAGATAACCCCACCCCAACCCTCCCCTTATGAAGGGGAGGGAGTAAGAAATTCACAAAATGATTTAGGATTGGTATATTGCTCATTCTCTTGAAAATCAGGAAAATGGGGTTTTGGCATAGCCCTAGCGGTTGAATATCAATTTCGGTTTCACCGTCAGGTGATGTTGACTGTTAATCTTCCACCTGATGCTGCAACCACAAATGATATAGAATGGTGTATGGAATCCATCGCACGTTGATGAAAAAAATCCTCTGGTTATTTACTTTATATCTCACTCCCGTCCTTTTATTAATCGGATTTGTTGCGAATTTTAGCGTTAACGTTCCCATTGATGACGAGTGGAGGTTAGCTAGTTTTTTTGCAAAAATAGCTGGGGGAAATGTAACTTTTAACGATGTTTGGGCTTTGCACAGCAACCACCGGATAGTGTTCCCCAAAATCATTATGGCTATGCTGGCTTTTGTTTCCCGATGGAATATTAATTATCAGTTGTGTCTCAGCATTGGTTTGGCTATCCTCACTTTTGTGGCTATTTACAAGTTATCCGCCATGCAGCTTCAGAATGGCGGCGATAACTTCTGGCATTTAGCTAATATTTTAACTTGTATTTTGCTCTGTTCCCTGGTTCAGCATGAAAACTGGCTGTGGGGATTTCAACTCGCTTGGTTTTTAGTCAATTTTTGTTTCGTCGCTGCGGTTTATTGTCTGATTTTACCCCAAAAAATATGGGAGCATCCCATTTTTGCAAATATATCCGTAGGGGAGAAGCATTACGGCAGTAAGTCTCTGCTTATAACCAATAAACTATCTGCCGTAATGCTTCGCCCCTCCAACATTGAGATGCACCCAAAAATATCGGCTAGTATTCAAATATCCCTTGCTGCTTTATTCTGCTTTGTTGCTAGTTTTTCTATGGCTCAAGGTTTGCTTTCTTGGTTGGCTGCAATTCCGGCGGTGATGGCTTTAGAAGGAAATGTGGCACAGAAAAGAAAAAGACTTATTGTCTGGATGTTGCTGTTTATCGCAACTGGTGTTATTTACTCAATTGATTATCATCCTAGTCGGAAAACAAATATTTTTGCGTTACTGCATCAGCCGCTTGTGGTAATTGATTATTTTTTGAGTTTGTTGGGTTCGCCAATTGTTCGTTTGTCTGGTATTTCCGCATTGGTGGGATTGATAATATTGGCAAGCTTCTTATTTTTGGGATGCCATTTTGCCAAAAATATGAGGGAGCATCGTGAGGCAGTACCTTGGTTGTCCCTAGGTTTGTTTTCGGTTGTTTCGGCTCTGTTTATTACGGTTGGTAGGGCGCAATTTGGGGCAGTTCAGGCGCTGGAATCGTCGCGATATACGACGAATTCGATTTTGTTGCTAGTTGCTTTGGTTCAGCTTGGGCAATTGTTTGTGCGAGGTAGTATTGCTAGTTTAAATCGCCGATATACACTTGTTTACCGGGTGTTATGCGGGTTGCTAATTGGGATAATTATTGTTAATTCTGGACAGGCGGTGGCTCAGTCTCAAGCTGCATTTGCTTACAAACAAGGTGGCAAAGATTGTTTGGAGTTGATTAATTATCTGGAACCGTCGAAATTTTTCCAAGATTCACCGGAAAGTTGTTTGAGGGTGCTGAGCAAAAAAACTTGGTTGGTCAGAGAAGGGGCGCTAATTCTTGATAAAATAGGTTGGCGAAGTTCTGCTAAAAATGTAGAATTTGTTGCTAATCCTGAGAAAGTTTACGGCTATTTTGACCAACAGCAAATTGGCGATAAATCCTTGACAATCAACAAAAATACTGCTATGAAAGCTACGGGATGGGCTGTGTTACCAGAAGATTTGCCACAGCCTAATATTATCCTGTTATCGGTCGGGGATAAACAATCTTTTTTTGCTAATGCTTATGTCAACTTAAACAGTCCCGACATTGCTCAGACTTTGAAGTCTCAGGTTTACAGGAATGCTAGATGGGCGGTTGAGTTGTCGGGTGATAATTTGCCGATCGCCCAAACGGAAATTAAAGCTTGGGTGTATAATCCTGTGGACAACCAATTTGTCAAGTTGCGCGGTGGCGCTAGGGTAACAGTGGAGGATGAGGAGTGAAAATTTCAGTGATTATACCAGCTCACAACGAGGAGGGCTGTTTGGAGGCTACTGTGCGGGCGATCGCCCATACGCTCGATTTAGAAGCCATTGAGCACGAAATTCTGATTGTGAATGACAATAGTGTCGATCGCACCCTGAATATTTGCCAAGAATTATCAGAGACTTTTCCCACAGTTAGATACATCAACAATCAACCACCCAACGGTTTCGGATTTGCTGTGCGCCGGGGATTGGCGGAATTTGAGGGCGATGCTGTCGCCATTGTGATGGCGGATGCTTCCGACGATCCGAGGGATTTAGTAGCAGGATATCGCCAATTACAAGCAGGATATGACTGCGTTTTTGGTTCCCGATTCATCAAAGGCGGCTTTGTGGTAGACTATCCCATTCACAAACTAGCCATTAACCGCTTAGCAAATTGGTTTGTCAAAACTATTTTCGGCTTACGCTACAACGATGTCACCAATGCTTTTAAGATTTACCGCAAAGAAGTGATTGAGGGAGTACAGCCAATTTTGAGCCATCACTTCAATTTAACTGTAGAACTTCCCCTCAAAGCAATTGTCAGGGGTTTTTCCTATGATGTAATTCCTCTAAGATGGTACAATCGGACTGCTGGTATTTCCAAGCTGAAAATCAAAGAGATGGGCAGTCGGTATTTATTTATTGTACTCTATGTCTGGCTAGAAAAACATCTTTCTCGTGGTGACTATCACCGTAGTGAATTAAGGACTAAAGTCCTGACTACCAACGAAATTTTGTAAAGCGCATGGTTGAAAGAATTTTGATTGTTGGAGGTGCGGGTTTCATTGGCAGTTGTTTGGCAATTGGCCTCAAGAAACTTCACCCAAAATTGGATATAATTTGTTTGGACAACCTGCGCCGCCGGGGCTCGGAATTGAATTTACCTCGGCTGAAAAGTTCGGGTATTCAGTTTGTGTATGGAGATATTCGTACAGCCGCTGATTTAGATCCGGTGGCGCTGAATGTAGACTGCATTATCGATTGTGCTGCGGAACCTTCGGTGCTGGCGGGTTTTAGTTCACCTCAGTATGTTTTGCAGACGAATTTACTGGGTACTGTGAATGTTTTGGAGTTGGCGAGACAAACGGGAGCGAGTTTGTTGTTTTTGTCTACCAGTCGAGTTTACCCGATCGCCACTGTCAAGTCTATCAAATTATGGGAGTCGGAGTCCAGATTTGCGATCGCCCCAAATCAAACCATACCTGGAATATCCGAATTAGGCATTTCTGAAGACTTCCCTCTCAAAGGAAATCGCTCCCTTTACGGAGCCACTAAATTAGCCTCAGAATTGCTGATTGAAGAATACAGAGCAGCTTACAATGTACCAGCAATTATTAACCGCTGCGGGTTAATTACCGGTGCTTGGCAAATGGGCAAAGTAGATCAGGGAGTGTGCGGTTTGTGGGTAGCTGCCCACTATTTTCAAAAGTCACTCAATTATATCGGTTTCGGCGGCAGTGGCAAACAAGTTAGAGATTTACTACACGTTGAAGACTTGTTGCGGTTAGTTAATTATCAGTTAGAAAATTTTGCTGAATTTGACGGTGAAGTGTTTAATGTCGGCGGTGGTTGCAGCAACAGTCTGTCTTTAATTGAAACAACAGATTTGTGCCAAAAAATTACGGGAAAATCCATTCCCATTCATCCTGTTTTGGAGGAAAGAGCGGGGGATATTCCCATTTTTATTACTGATTCTTCTAGGGTGATGGAACGCACTGGATGGCAACCTAGGATTAGCCCCGAAGCTGCTTTGCAAGATATTTATGAATGGATTGTTGCTAATGAAATTGTGTTGAGTTCGATTTTTTAGGGGATTTTTTGACCGCAGATTATCTCGTTATATTGTTGACGGTTGTATTGGAATGATTTAACCACAGAGAACACAGAGGACACAGAGGGAGAGAATAGAGGTCTGAATAATTCAGATGCTACGGGATTTGATATGATTTAACCGCGAAGGCGCTAAGGACGCGAAGGAAGAGAAGAGAGAGTTTCATAATTCCCCGGAAGAGAGGATTTTATATTACCCGCGATACTGAATGCGATAAATCCGGTTATTTGCCTCCTCAGTAAACAGCAAACTCCCATCAGGTAATACTAGCAAACCAACGGGGCGTCCCCAGGTTTTCGGTACCGATGGCTCGGTGAGAAAACCAGTCAGAAAATCCTCATAATAACCTTCGGGACGGAAATTCGCATTGAAAGGTACAAACACGATTTTGTAACCCGTTCCAGCGTTGCGGTTCCAACTGCCACGAAATGCGACAAATGCTCCATTCCGGTACTTTTTGGGAAAGGTTTTGCCGTCATAAAATTGCAGTCCTAATGCGGCTGAATGTGCTTGAAATAGTACATCTGGTGTCAGTGTTTTCGCTACTAAATCTGGTCGCTCGCTGCGGCCATTTTTGACGTGGCGCGGGTCGAGCAGATTGGGCTTAAAATAAGCAAAGGGCCAGCCGTAAAACTGGTCTTGACGAATTCTGGTCAAGTAATCCGGCACCAAATCATCTCCCAAACCGTCGCGTTCGTTGACTGTGGCGTAAAGTTGCCCGCTGGAAGGGTGAAAATCTAATCCTACGGGATTGCGTAAGCCAGAAGCAAAAGTTTGCTGATTTTTTCCATCCAAATTCATCACCTGTACAGATGCCCTTGGTAGGGGTTCAGTATCGGCATTTGACTGGGAACCAACTGATACATAAAGTTTCTTACCATCCGGCGACATCACAACATTCCGCGTCCAATGTTGGTTGTAGCCACCACCAGGTAAATCGGCTATTTTTTGACCTATTCCAGTTAGTTTGTGTTGTCCGGTTGTGTAAGGAAATCTACGAACTTCTGCCGTATTTCCTAGGAAGAAATAGCCTTGACCAAAGGCCATCCCAAAGGGAATGTTTAGCCCATTTTCTGCCTGAGCAAAAGTCTGCTTAACTTCCGCAACTCCGTCGCCATTGGTATCCCGGAGCAGGGTAATCCGATTCTGTCGCGTTTCGGTGACTAAAACATCGCCTGTGGGTGTCAAGGCTAGCCATCGGGGAGCATCCAGATTTTCTGCAAAAACGTTGACGACAAAGCCCGCAGGGACTCGCAGCACTGGCGATGGGGGTGGGGGTATGACTTGAGGGGGTTTGGAGGCGCTGTCGGTAGCAAAAGGCTGAGGTAAGTTTCCAGGGCTGATGCGAATTGGTTGTGGTGATAACGCCTTGGTGGGTATGCTCTGACTCGTTGCAGAATTGGTGTTTGCTTGGGAGGGAATTTGGGACAGGGGGCTGGTGGCCAAAATCCTAGGAGCTTGAGCATCTGTAGCTGGTGAACACGCCACCACCGGGAGCAGTAAAATTAACAGTAAGAAACGCAGATTATACATAGCAGCAATTTCTCAATCAATGCTCGAAAATCCTATTATCACTGAAGAACGAGACGCAAACCCCTGCCTTTAGACATGGGCTTGAGCTGGTGATGGTTTTCAGATAAAATCCTCTCTTCATCGTGCTGTATTAAACTCTCTCTTCTCGAACTTCGCGTCATAAGCGCCTTCGCGGTTAAATCACCTGACGATACAACCGGAATTGATATCACACTAATGCTCGAAAATCCTATTATCACTGAAGAACGAGACGCAAACCCCTGCCTTTAGACATGGGCTTGAGCTTCATCGTCCTGTATTAAACTCTCTCTTCTCGAACTTCGCGTCCTACCCTACGGGAACGGCTTCGCCGAACGCGCCTTCGCGGTTAAATCACCTGACGATACAACCGGAATTGATATCACACTTCGGCTTCCCTAGAAGCCAGATGCCAATTCCTAGGAAACAGCGAAGCCACCGTTTAGGGCGGTGGCTTAATTCTGTCTACAAACGTAACTCTACCAGAGTCCTCTCACGGGACGTGGGGCTGGACGGGGAGCTGGCGGGGGTAGTGGACGAGGAGGTGTTGGGGGTTGGACGCGGGGAGCGGGACGAGCTGGTTGAATGGGGGCTGGTTCTGGAGCCGGTGGCGCTTCTACGCGGGGAGTGGTGGTGGTAGCAACTGGTGAAGCTATCACTTTATACTTGGAGAGGACCATGATATTTTCTACCTGAGAGCCTCGGAACATGGCTTTGACTTTCATTCCTGGTACGAGGCCGGTAATTTTCAGGACGCATTTTTGAATCCTCAGAGTCCTGTATCGCTCATTTTCGGGGCGAATGGTGATGATGTCGCCGACAATACTTTTGACAATACCTGTGATGCTTTCTGTGTTGGCTGTTCTGGTGCTCTGGGTTTGGGCGATGAGAGTTGCAGGGTTAGCCATCGCTGGATGCACTGATAATGCTGAAACTACCACCGACAGGGTGGCACTGGTCAATAATTTGATGTTCTGAAGACGCATTGAAACCTCACATTAATTGCTATTTGGGGTTGGGTTTGCTTTCGCTGTGCGAAAGTCCCCACCTTTAGACCTAATCCAGTTTAATCCCCCCAGTAGTAAATTTTTGAGAATTTCAAAAAAGATTATAATTGAGCTGGTTGGGCATAATTTGAGATCTAAAGTTGGTGGGCACTGCTGATGAGGAGTTTAGCGAAAAACAACATGGTGAACAGCAAATCTTTGTTGAGTAAGTTAATTCTGTTGAGTTTGAGTGTGGTCGCGCTTTCTGTTGCAGAACCTAGGGCTAATTTTAATCATAGTGCGATCGCCTCGGAGTCACCAACATCCCAGGTGAAATTGCCCAATATCGCAATACCAGAATTACCGGCATTGCCAGAAGCATCTCGCTATATTCCCCAGGAACCAAAACCTCCGGTAACTCCCATTGAGGAAGTGCGCTTGGTGCTAAGATTGCGAGAACGCCGCGTCTATGTTTACCGAGAAAATAAGGTTCAAGCTAGCTTCCCCGTGGCTGTGGGAAAGGGTGGCTGGGAAACTCCTACGGGCAATTTTAAAGTTTTGCAAATGATCAAAGATCCTGTTTGGGAACATCCTTGGACTGGGGAACTTGTTCCTGCGGGGGTGGACAATCCTTTGGGGAGTAGGTGGATTGGGTTTTGGACTGATGGTAAGAATGTGATTGGTTTTCATGGTACTCCCAATCCAGAGTCGATCGGGCGGGCGGCTTCTCATGGTTGTGTGAGAATGTTTGATAAAGACGCCCAGGCTTTATTTGAGAAGGTAGAAGTGGGAACGCCGGTGATTGTTGAACATTAAACATCTCTAAAAAAGCCTGTCTTGAACCGACAGGATTTTTTAGAGATATCTAATTTACGATCGCATCGCCTGTTTTTGCTCAGCCTTCAAATCCCGGTTACTCGCAGCAGCCAACTCCGCATCCAGCAGCGTCTTACCAGTCGCCGCCAAATACACATCATCCAAACTCGGCCGAGATTGAGCAATCCCAAAAATAGGCAATCCCAGATCTTTCAAAGCTTGCTGAATTGTCACCAGCGCCTCGCTTTGGGGTGTTACTACTAAATTCAGAGAATTTCCTTGAGCCTCGTTGACAATTACTTCCTGCACAAAAGGCAAAGATTCCATCACCGTTTTGGCTGTTTCGGCTTCTTCGATGGGCGAAAACTCCCGAATCCGCAAAGTCACCCGATCGCCCCCAACCCGATTTTTCAATTCCTCCGGTGTCCCCTCAGCAATCACCGTCCCTTTGTCAATAATCGCCACGCGATCGGCCAAAGCGTCAACTTCTTCGAGATAATGACTCGTAATCAAAACCGTAGTCCCTTCCTCTCGCAAGCGACGCAGGAAATCCCACACCACCACCCGACTTTCAATATCGAGCCCGACAGTCGGTTCGTCCAACACCAAAACATCCGGCTGGTGTAGCAATCCAGCAGCCAAATCCAAACGCTTGCGAATCCCGCCGGAATAAGTACCCGTCTTTTTATTTTCCCACTCCTCCAAACCCAGGAGTTTGACCATTTTATCAATCCGCCCTTTAATGGTATGGCGGGGCAAATGATAAAGCGCTGCTTGCAATTGCAGGAGTTCCCTGCCCGTCAACACCTTATCCAGAGCCACTTCTTGAGCCACATAGCCCAGTCTCTGTCTAGCAATTCTCGGCTGACTGACAGCAGAAATACCAGACACTTCAATACGTCCGCTATCTGGCGCTGTCAAAGTACAAAGTACGCGCAGGGTGGTGGTTTTGCCAGCACCGTTGGGGCCTAGCAAACCAAATATTTCCCCCTGTTCTACCTTGAAGGAAACATCTTTAACGGCTTCTACATTGCCGTAGCGTTTCTGAAGATTTTCAATTAAAACGGCGGGAGCCATATATTTTGGGGATTAGATTAACTTCTTGTTAATATTTTGACACTTCCGCGCTCAAATTGCCCGAATGTTTGGCTCTGGAACCATTGAAAAATTTTAGTTTAATTTTTACCAAGGCTGTTTTCGCTCCTGGTTATATTAGCACAATAGCCTTCTCTTGACAACTTGGTAAAATTTTATTTTTTTAATTTAAGCTTATTTTTTTAATGAATCTTCGTCCTATTAATTTTTCAATTCTAGTAGAAGTAAATATGCACCCACTACCTGTTATTTCAAAATAATCTCTATCTCAACGCTGATGTCATCGATGGCGATTCTCCTAGCTAAGTGAAAAAGAGAAGTCAAAAAATTAACTTTTCCATAAAAAATAGATATCCCAAAAATTTCCGTCTACGCAGACTCTTAGGTCTAATTCTGCTAGAACAGTATGACCGTAGCGACTTAATCGATAATTTTCACCCAGCCGCGGCGCACATTGTAGAGAAGTCTGTTGATGATGGCATACTCATCATCGTTGAGCGTTCTTTCTAAAAGTACGGATCTCAGTTGTCTCCGCTCGTGGCGAGTAACGACGCTGGAGAACATCACTTGACCAAACAACTCTTCGAGTGTCATTTGAGATACTGTCATGGTATTAACCCTTTGAATTGATTTAAGCATGGAAAGATTCCCAATACTCAGTTTAATTGTATTATGGTTTGTTTGACTAGAGATTTCGGTGATCCTACACATTGACCAAGTGTGATTTTTGCGCTAATAATCTGTGACCGATACATTGGCACTAAGTGACTTGAATCTTGCAATTAGGTGATGGTGGTCACTGTTTGCCCACAACAGGGAACAGGGAAGAGGAGAATGGGAGCGATCGCACCTCTCAACTTTCTTCCTTAGCAGTTTTTGCCCCTGACAAATTCGCCCTATCGTCAGTCTCTAAGGCTTGCTCAACCTCATGTTCCAGACATCGGATTTTCCGGCTAATGAAGACATCGCTCGATCGTCGCCACTACCGACTCAGCCAAATCCTTCAGGGCGTAACCTCCTTCCAAACCAAAGAGGATGCGTCTGGTCAGTTGCAGACAATATCCCGTGAAAGTCGCATAGTCTGAGGGTGTCAGGTTCATACTTGCCAAGGGATCGGCCGCAGTCGCGTCGTAGCCCGCGCTGACAATCAACAAATCCGGCTCAAATTTTGACAAAAACGGCATAACTTGAGATTCAAAAGCCGCAAGGTATTCCCCCATGCCGCCACCGGGATACAAGGGAATATTCAGTACGTTGTCGTAGCCCCCGCGCTCATCCGCTTCTCCGGTTCCCGGATAGCATGGAGATTGATGGAGGGAACAGTAGGCAATTTGTCGGCAGTTTTCCACCAAAGATTGAGTGCCGTTACCGTGGTGTACGTCCCAGTCGAGGATGGCGACACGTTTAATTCCCTGCTGTTTGAGGGCGTAATTCGCGGCGATCGCAGCATTGGAAAACAAGCAAAATCCCATCGCCCGGTCTCTCTCAGCATGGTGTCCAGGTGGCCTAGCCAGGACAAAAGTCGGTTCGCCCCCAGCCCACACTCGATCGACCCCATCCAGCCAAGCACTCACAGCCAGCATCGCCACATCGTAACTTTCCGCAGAAATCGGCGTATCTCCATCGAGGTAGCCACCTCCCCGATGAGCCAGATGTTCCACTTCCCTGATGTATCCTAGGGCGTGAACTTTTTTGATCTCCGATAACAATTTCTGCTCGTGGCCGGAGACTGGCGTGGGCAGTTGCCATTCAATTTGAGCCGCCCAGGGAGCAGCTTTCAGAGCATGGACGATCGCCGTTAAACGTTCTGGTCGCTCTGGGTGAAGCATTCCAGTCTTGTGCAGTAAAAAATCGTCGGAATAGATGACGGATAGCATCAGCAGATTTTAGGTTTTAGATTTGAGATTTCAGATTTTAGACTATTTTTTCGTGTTCACAAAGCAGCCAGTTTTATTACACAACAATTCTCTTAATTTTTCTGGCTATTATCCCATATTCTCTAAGGCTAATTGTGATATAATTTCAATAGTAATTTGCACTATTTGGCAACTCTACTGAATCCAAACCGATTTTATCGCATTTTTTGGATTTATAGCGGTCAAATTAAAATTTTTAACGGAGTTTTTTAACCTATGAGCACCTCTGAGTCGCGGATAATCCCGACGGATCTGGGTAATGAGATGTCCCGATCGTACTTGGAATACGCCATGAGCGTAATTGTCGGTCGGGCACTACCAGATGCTAGGGACGGTCTCAAGCCCGTTCACCGACGCATTCTCTACGCCATGAACGAATTGGGCTTGACACCCGATCGACCCTTCCGCAAGTGCGCCCGCGTCGTGGGGGAGGTGCTGGGTAAGTATCACCCCCACGGAGACACCGCAGTTTATGACGCCTTGGTGCGGATGGCCCAAGATTTCTCCATGCGGGAACGGCTGATCAACGGCCACGGCAATTTCGGATCGGTAGACAACGACCCCGCCGCAGCCATGCGGTATACCGAGTGTCGCCTCACCGCGCTGACTCACGACGCCATGCTGCGCGACATCGACTGCGAAACAGTGGATTTCGGGGACAACTTCGACGGTTCCCAGCAAGAACCCCTGGTACTCCCAGCCAGGATTCCCCAAATTTTGCTCAACGGTTCATCAGGAATAGCCGTGGGAATGGCTACCAACATTCCGCCACACAATTTAGGCGAAATCATTGACGGTTTGGTAGCCCTGATTCACAATCCAGAAATTACCGACCTGGAATTGATGCAATACATCCCCGGCCCCGACTTTCCCACCGGAGGTCAAATTTTAGGGAAAGCCACCATTCGGGAAGCCTACACCACTGGGCGCGGTTCCATCACCATGCGGGGAGTCGCCAGCATTGAAACCATCGAACACGCCGGCCGCCCAGACAAAGAAGCAATTATTATCACCGAACTGCCTTACCAAACAAACAAGGCAGCATTAATTGAGAAAATTGCCGAACTTGTAAACGACAAAAGATTAGAGGGAATTTCCGACATTCGCGACGAAAGCGACAGAGACGGAATGCGCGTTGTCATCGAACTAAAACGCGATGCCTATCCCCGCGTCGTCCTCAACAACCTCTACAAACAAACACCACTCCAATCCAATTTTGGAGCCAATATGTTAGCGTTAGTAAATGGGGAACCCCAACTACTTTCGCTCTCCCAATTCCTGAATGTCTTCCTAGACTTCCGCATTGAGACCATTACTCGTCGGACTCAATACGAACTCCGAAAAGCAGAAGAACGCGACCATCTCCTGCAGGGCTTATTAATAGCCCTCGAAAACTTAGATGGCATTATTCAGCTAATTCGTCGCGCTCCTGACTCCGCAGCAGCGAAACAAGAATTGATTGATAACTACGGTCTTTCCGAGCAGCAATCCGACGCCATCTTGCAAATGCAACTTCGACGTTTGACAGCCTTAGAAGCGCAAAAAATTCAACAAGAACATGAAGAACTGCGAGCTAAAATTTCTGACTTGCAAGATATTCTAGCAAGACGGGAACGGATTCTAGAAATCGCCGAAGTCGAAGCAGTCGAAATTAAAACCAAAATAGCCACTCCCCGGCGCACAGTCATCGAACACTCCGAAGGAGAAATTGACGAAAGAGATTTGATTGCTAACGAACAAGCAATCATTCTGATCACCGAACAAGGCTACATCAAACGGATGCCCGTCAGCACTTTCGAGGCCCAAAGTCGCGCTACTCGCGGCAAAGCAGGCACGAAAATGAAAGAAGATGACGGAGTAGAACATTTCCTTTCCTGTTGCGATCACGACAGCGTTTTGTTCTTCAGTGACAGAGGCGTAGTTTACTCTGTAAAAGCTTATCAAATCCCCGTCAGTTCTCGGACAGCGCGCGGAATGCCCGTGCTACAACTACTGCCGATTCCCATGGAAGAAAAAATCACTTCTATGGTGTCTGTAACAGAATTCAGTACCGAGGAATACTTGGTAATGCTAACTCGCAGTGGCTACATCAAAAAAACTGCCCTTTCCGCTTTTGCCAATATCCGAACAAACGGTTTAATCGCTATTTCTCTAGAAGAAGGCGACCAACTGCGGTGGGTACGGAGAGCAAAAGTTGGTGACAGCATTATCATCGGCACGCGGCAAGGCATGGCAATTCATTTCCGCACCAATCACGAACAGTTGCGACCTACTGGGCGCGCTACTAGGGGTGTGAAATCAATGAAATTGCGATCGGGCGATGAGTTGATCAGCATGGATATTTTGCCAAGTTCAATTGTTGCCGAAATTGCGGAATTGGCAACCGAAGAATCAGAATTTGAGGGGGCAAATATTGCTCAATTAGACACTGAAGAAGCGGAATTTGAAGAGGCGAATGTGGCGGAAGTGGAAGAGGAAGAGTTAGAACAGCAAACTGAGGAAACAGAAGGCGAAATCATTGAAGAAATTGCCACAGATAACAGCCTAGTTCCCTCGGTGTTGGTAATTACCACCAATGGTTACGGAAAGCGGGTGCCTGTTTCTCAATTCCGACTCCAAAGACGTGCTGGGAAAGGATTGACTGCTACTAAATTTAAGTCCAAAAAGGCTAAGGATCGGGTAGCGGCACTGCGAATTGTTAATGAAACCGATGAGTTGATGATTATTACCAACCGAGGAATTATCATCCGTCAGGCGGTGAGTGCAATTTCCACGCAATCTCGAACCGCAACGGGAGTGCGGGTGCAGCGCTTGGATGACGATGATTCGATCGTCGCTGTGGCTTTAGTGCCGCCTGCGGGTGAAGGGTCGATCGAAGATTCGGAATCTGAGGAAGCGACAGAAGAGTAAAGGTTAATTATTCTGATGGTAACTGGTTCCCAGGAAGAGCCTGGGAACCAATGTCACTCTTGCTGTACCTCGATGGCGCTTGTTATATTGGAATGATTAAACCTTACTAGAACACAGAGGACACAGAGAAAGATAAGAGAGAAATAATAATTCCGATGTCAACGGATTTGATATTACAAGTCTTCTGTCACAACTCAAAGATTTTTTTCGCTGAGGTAATGATGAATCAACTACAAGCAAAATTTATAACTGATACCTGGGTTACAGCGACTTGGGATGAATATATAGAAATCCTAAAGCAGCCGCAGTACAAACAAGTAAAATGTTATTACTACAATGGACAGTTGAAAATTGAAATGGCAGCAGTAGGGCCGGATCATGCTGATGACAATGGAATCATCGTCATCTTAATCAATCTATTTGGGATGGCTAAAGGTATAAAAATGAGACTACTGGTTAACTGTAGCTACCGCAAAACCGATGTCAGAGAAGCTCAACCAGGCGCTTCTTACTACATCGGAGAACGGGTAGAATCTACACCTCGCGGGAGTTCAGTCGTGAATTTGGATAGCGCAGTTGCACCAAATTTAGCGATCGAAATTGCGGATAGCTCTCTGCTGGACGACTTGGGAACTAAAAGAATGCTTTATGAAGAATTAGGAGTTTCTGAATATTGGGTGGTAGACGTACAAAAAGCCCAAATTATTGCTTTTAAAATAATTGCTAACCGGGGAAGCGCGCGCCTAACAGAATCAGAAGTTTTACCGGGGCTAAAATTTGCTTTAATGGAAGAAGGCTTGCGACGCAGCCGCCAGACAGATCATACAGAAGTAGGTAGCTGGTTTTTAGAGGAAGTTCGCGGGAATCCTCAATAGTAGGCGCGGCATAGCTATCGCGTGAATCGAGCTTTTGGAGTTTTCAACCCAATCATCCAGAAACGAGTTTTCATAGGAAAAAGTATCGTTATAGGCGATCGTTTCTAGTATAAAAACCCAGTTTCTTCAGGTTTACTGCGTAAGTCGTGAATCAGAATCTTTCACGAGATCTTTTGGGTAAGTTATGACAAATAGATTTGTCGTAAGTCTTCTAAACCCTCAACTGTGAACAAGCTAGAAGTTATACTTTGCAGCAAATTCAGATCGTCAATGGCAGAAATTTCTGCAAAAATCTCTAACCCGGAACTTTCAAACTTAAGCTGTAAACCTAACTGAATCCCTTGTAATAAAGCTTGTTTCGTCTGATTTTGAGATGTTTGAGAGAGTCGGGCGGCTAATTCCTCCACAGTAGGAATAACATTCCCCTCAGCATCGCACCATCTTAACCAAGTATCATTGACACTTTCAAAGACACCACGCCAGAGGGTTAAACCTAAATCAACTAAGGGAAACCAAGTATCGGTTTTCGGCACATAGCGCCCCCCTTGTAATTGAAAAATCTGTAAAGGGCGATCGCTCAATTCACCCAGAGGATCGTAAACAACATAATACATTACACCCATCAGGGCATAATCAGTAAATTTGCTACCCAATTCATTCCCCGGAGTCGGAGAAACAATTTCGATCGCAATTTCTGGAGG
>RDXH01000286.1 GCA_004292745.1 Oscillatoriales cyanobacterium
TGGGAATTTCGGAAACTTTCGGGTTTTGAGTTTCTGTCGCTGGGGAATTTTCCGGTTTTGTTTCAGCAGAATTTGTCGCAGAATTGCGAATTTCGGAAATTGCGGGATTTTTGGCTTCAACTACGGGAGATTTTTCCAGTTTTGGATCAGCAGGAGTTGTCGCAGAATTGGAAATTTCGGAAACTTTCGGGTTTTGAGTTTCTGTCGCTGGGGAATTTTCGGTTTTTGGATCAGCAGGAGTTGTCGCAGAATTGGGAATTTCGGAAACAGTCGAGTTTTGAGTTTCTGTCGCTGGGGAATTTTCCAGTTTTGTCTCGACAGGAGTTGTCGCAGAATTGGGAATTTCGGAAACAGTCGAGTTTTTGGTTTCTGTCGCTGGGGAATTTTCGGTTTTTGGATCAGCAGGAGTTGTCGAGGAATTGGGAATTTCGGAAACAGTCGAGTTTTTGGTTTCTGTCGCTGGGGAATTTTCCAGTTGTGTTTTAACAGGATTTGTTGTAGAAGTAGTATCTGCTTTTTTTTGTGCTAATTTAGTCTCGGTTTTCGGTGTAGCCTCAGCTATCAATTCTTTGTCTTTCTCTGATGTACGCAATTCTGATAGGTATGCGAAGCTAATTTTACCTGTTTGATTTCCTTGGAAAATGCCGGAGTCGAAAGGGATGTTATTGTGAGTTGCTGGCTGGGCTTTATCGCCTGTTATTCTGTCGGTTTTGGTGGTGGATGTTTGCGGTTTTTCGGCGATGCTGTTGATTGTTTGTGTTAGATTTTTGTTGAGGATGAAGGCGTCTATGTCTGCTTTTTGGGGAGGTATTTCTGGGCTTTTATCTAGAATTGAGCTATTTCTGGGTAATAGTTCAATGCTGGATGTGGATGATATTTCGTTAGTTGTTAGAAGATTTTTCGGGGCGGAGGGGGAAGAATGATTGCTGGTATAATTTCCTACTTGCAAGTCTTCTGTTATGTCGGAGATGATGGAAGTGTTGGCGGTTGGTTGGGGAGTAGATGCTTCGATTCGTAACATGATTTAAGTCCTTTATTGACAATAAAAGTGACCAAAAGATGCAGAATTTGAGGATGTAGATTTTGAAAATTTCGCAAGCAAAGCGAGTCTATACCACGCTGGAGGTTTGGGTTTTGCCTTGCGGAAACAAGGTATGATATCGACAGGTGAAAACCTGCCAGCACGGCTGACAAAAATTTGATGTGATGCTAATAAGTTGGTTTTTTTATTGCTGTTGTTAACCGATAGATTTGAGAATATCAATAACTTCGATCGATCGCAAGCGGTTTTTGCCATCTTGAAGTAAACTTTATCGAAGCTTTAACTTACTTCCGTACCCTGAAATATCAGACTACGAATTTTGGTATGAGTGATAGTTTTCGACTGGCACCGCCAAACTGATTTGCTTGTTTGTTGTATAAAAAGTCACTTAATTTGTTCGCAAAATTACGAAAAAACCGATCGCAACATTCATTAAAGGGTTCGTGAAGCGGATCTATCCCGATCGCCAAGCATCGCAAATCGCCTTTTCCTGCCAAAGATGTCAGAAAACCCGCTCCATTACCACAAATTAATTTTTTTGTCAAGCTAACTCAACTAACTGGAGACTTCTGCACCTTGAGTATCAAGCCCGATCGCCCTGACATCAGCCTTAACCCCAAACTCCCCCCAAGCAGCCGCCATTTCCCTCACAACCGCATCAACATTAGTAACATCCGTTAAAGCCAAAAGCGTCGGCCCCGCACCGCTAATTACCATCCCACAAGCCCCTGCATTCAGTGCAGCTTCTTGCACAACTTCATATCCCCGAATCAGCGATCGCCGGTAAGGCTGGTGAATCTTGTCATCGAGGGCGCAGCGCAGCCAATCTCGATCGCCCGCAGCCAAAGCCCGCACCAACAAACCGAGGTGTGCGGCATTGAAAATCGCGTCAGCCCTGCTGTAATCTGCGGGCAAAACTTGGCGCGCCTCCGCTGTAGAAAGTTCAAAATCGGGAATGGCTACTACGGGCACAATATCAGGATGCCACGGAATATCGCAAATTTGCCAGGGACCCCCCCCCAGCCCCCCCTTGCTAAGGGGGGGTGATGATGTGATTTCCCCCTTGCTAAGGGGGGGTGTAAGAGGGGATTCTTCTCTTAGCCCCCCCTTACTAAGGGGGGGTTGGGGGGGTAATTCTGGTTCCCCCTCACTAAGGGGAAGTTCTTCTCTTAGCCCCCCCTTACTAAGGGGGGGTTGGGGGGGTGTATTGCTAGCAGCGAGGCGACAGCCTCCGAGTAAAGCGGGGACAACGTTGTCGGGATGTCCTTCAAGTTCGATCGCCAACTGCATCACTTCCACCTGACTCAAAGGCGCACCAGCTAACTCATTTGCACCAACTAACCCGCCGACAATCGCAGTTGCGGAACTTCCCAAACCTCTAGCCAGGGGCACTTCCATATGTATATGTATGGCGACTGGCGGTGGCGATTGGTTCAGGCGATCGTACAAAGTGACAAATGCTACATAGGCGAGATTGCTGTCATCTGTCTTGACTTTAGCGGATTCTTGGCCTGTAACTGTAATTTTTAGTTTCTCGGTTGCGGAGGGTTCGAGAAGAGAGAATTGATAAAGCGGCGCCGATGCAGTCGAATCCGGGGCCGAGGTTGGCGGTTGTGGCGGGTACGGTGACGGTGAAGGTGGAAGTTGCGGACATTTTTTGACGGGGTAAATTTTGAGTATTTAACCGCTTGGGAACAGAGATCAATTGTTGATATCGGTTCGAGCGCCTATTTTAACTGATTCCTAGAACATCTTCGTAAATTGAGGCGATCGAGCATTCAAAATCTGCGCTATCCAAGCGAACTTCTGCGCCAACACCGTAAGGATAAAGTTCCCAGCGCCCTTCTGCATTGCGCCGATAACATTCTACACCGATTCTTTCTTGATTAATCACTACGTATTCTTGCAAAGTTTCTACGGTGCGGTAGTCGGCAAATTTATTTCCGCGATCGAATGATGCTGTTGTTGGAGATAGAACTTCTACGATTAAGCGCGGGTGGCGTTTG
>RDXH01000107.1 GCA_004292745.1 Oscillatoriales cyanobacterium
AGTTGGCAATTGGCAATTGACAATTGCCAGTTGTTAGTTGTTAGTTGTTAGTTGTTAGTTGTTAGTTGTTAGTTGTTAGTTGTTAGTTGTTAGTTGTTATTTGTTAGTTGTCAGTTGTTAGTTGTCAGTTGTTAGTTGTCAGTTGTCAGTTGTTAGTTGTCAGTTGTTATTTGTCAGTTGTTAGTTGTTAGTTGTTAGTTGTTAGTTGTCAGTTGTCAGTTGTCAGTTGTCAGTTGTCAGTTGTCAGTTGTTAGTTGTTATTTGTCAGTTGTCAGTTGTTAGTTGTTATTTGTTAGTTGTCAGTTGTTAGTTGTCAGTTGTTAGTTGTCAGTTGTCAGTTGTCAGTTGTCAGTTGTTAGTTGTTAGTTGTTATTTGTCAGTTGTTAGTTGTTAGTTGTTAGTTGGTTGTTTAGGGTCATTTGTCAGTTGTCAGTTGTTAGTTGTTAGTTGTTAGTTGTTAGTTGTTAGTTGTTAGTTGTCAGTTGTTAGTTGTTAGTTGTTAGTTGTTAGTTGGTTGTTTAGGGTCATTTGTCAGTTGTGAGGCGAGTTAAAATTAATGAAAAATCGGCGACAATTTTGTCGGTATTCTTTACTGTTAATATTGGGATGTGCACGAAAACACATTTGGTGCTGATTTGAGAATCAGCCAGGTGTTTTAATACTGCATAATAAAGGGCTTCACAAACAAATTTTCCGGCATTATGACTAATTTTGACTGTGGGTAAATCAGCTATTAAATAGTCTAGATTGACTGTTGTTTTGAGAATATTTTTGTCGGAGCAAGCGCAGGATTCTAGGGTTAATGTTTGGGAACTTTCTGCCATGCCACAGCAGACGATTAGGTCTGGTTGGAGTTGGTTGATTTTGGCGATCGCCAAATTGGGTGCTTCCTGAAAATCTACTGGCAGTTTTCTCAAGAAAGTCAAAGAGTAAGGCAAAGATTTAATCTGGGAAATCCGGGCTAATAAGTCGTCAGAAGAGTTGGATTTTTGATGAGGTTGCCAAGTGTCGAAGGATGTTAGCAAAATTTTGGTATTCATCAATAATTTTGGTAAGATAGTTCCATTGATAATATAAGGCAAGTAAGTCAATGTCTGTCATTGCAGTAGTGGACTATGACATGGGCAATCTGCACTCGGTCTGTAAAGGCTTGGAAAATGTGGGTGCAGTGCCAAAAATTACGGACGATCCGGCGATGATTGAGCAGGCTGATGCCGTAGTTTTACCGGGTGTGGGTTCCTTCGATCCGGCAATGCAGAATTTAAGAACCCGCGGATTGATAGAACCGATAATCAGTGCGATCGCCTCTGGAAAGCCTTTTTTAGGCATCTGTTTGGGTTTGCAAATCCTGTTTGAAAGTTCCGAAGAAGGTGTAGAACCGGGTTTGGGAGTGATTTCGGGAACTGTGCGACGGTTTCGATCGGAGCCTGGGTTGACAATTCCCCACATGGGATGGAATCAATTACAATTTGCTCGGGATTTGTCGCTGTGGCAAAATTTGCCGGCTCAACCTTGGGTTTATTTTGTGCATTCTTATTATGTCGATCCAGTAGATCCAAAAGTGCGATCGGCAATGGTGACTCATGGTAGTCAAAATGTGACGGCGGCGATCGCCAAAGATAATCTGATGGCTGTACAATTTCACCCGGAAAAGTCTTCGAGCACGGGATTGCAAATTTTGTCAAATTTTGTGATGCAGGTGAGGGAAAAAGTAGCTGCTTAAAGTCGATTAAAAACCCGGTTTCTTCAAGAAATCGGGTTTTTAGGAAAGCTGTAAATTCTTAATAATCGGAGCCTATAGTGACCGGGGGGGTCCATTTAGACATTTTAAAATCACTATCGATCGCGGTGTCACAGGAATATTTTTCCGCTTTGTATAAATGATCCCTTGAGATTCCACAAATTTCGGTTCGGCGGTGTCGAGAATGGCAATCCACTGCAAGCCCTGAAAGCGGGGAGGAATCACGAAATCGATCGCCTCCCAATAAGCATTGAAAAACAGCAAAAAACTATCATCAATAATCCGTTCGCCACGAGCATTTGGATAGGGAAGTTCTTCACCATTGAGGAAAATTCCGATCGCCTTGGCGTGCCCTACTTTCCACTGTTCATCAGTCATTTCCCCACCGTCGGGGTTGAACCAGGTAATATCGCTAACTTGAGAACCGTGAATCGCACGTCCTTGGAACCACTTACGGCGACGGAATATCGGATGTTCGCGCCGCAAGCCGGTTAACTGGCGCGTAAATTCGAGCAAGTCAGCATTTTTGTGCTGCAATCCCCAATCCACCCAAGATATTTCGTTATCCTGACAATAGGCGTTGTTATTGCCACCTTGACTTCGCCCCATTTCATCTCCAGCCACCAGCATGGGAACACCTTGAGACAGCAGTAATGAAGTCAAGAAATTGCGCTGTTGGCGTTCTCGCAGCAACTGGACTTTGGGATCTTCGGTGTCGCCATCCCCAGCACAGGGGTCAAAACAGGGTGGAGATGCTCCTGCTTCTAGAGCTTGGGTTGCTGCAAATTCGATCGCCGTGCAGTTCCAGGCTCGATTGTAGTTTTCCCCATCGCGACTGTTTTCGCCATTGGCTTCGTTATGTTTGTGGTTGTAACTGACGAGATCCTTGAGCGTAAATCCATCGTGGGCGGTGATAAAGTTGATACTGGCATGGGGGCTTCGTCCGTTACTTTCGTAGAGGTCGGAACTCCCAGTAAAGCTATAAGCAAACTGAGACAGAGTTTCGTTGGTTCCCCGCCAAAAGTCCCGCATGGTATCGCGGTAGCGGCCGTTCCATTCCGACCACAACAAGGGGAATTGGCCAACTTGATAGCCACCCTCGCCGATATCCCAGGGTTCAGCGATTAACTTGACATCGCACAAAACGGGGTCTTGGTGGATGATGTCAAAAAAGGCGGCAAAGGTATCGACGCGATCGGTTTCCCGCGCTAGAACCGTCGCCAAATCGAAGCGGAACCCATCGACGTGCATCTCCAACACCCAATAGCGCAAGCTGTCCATAATCAGCTTCAACACTTGGGGATGGCGGACATTCAGGGAGTTGCCACAGCCACTGTAATCCATATAGTAGCGGCGATCGCCTTCGACAAGGCGGTAGTAAGCGGCATTGTCAATGCCACGAAATGAGATGGTGGGGCCCATGTGGTTGCCCTCTCCCGTGTGGTTATACACCACATCGATAATCACCTCAATTCCAGCAGCGTGTAACGCTTTGACCATCTCCTTAAACTCATTCACCTGTTGTCCGGTGTTCCCACTGGCGCTGTAGCCGGAGTAAGGCGCGAGATAGTTGATCGAGTCGTAGCCCCAGTAGTTTCGCAATCCCTTGGCTTCGAGAAAGCCCGGACAGCCGATGAAGTGATGGACGGGGAGGAGTTCGACGGCAGTAATCCCCAAGGATTTAAGGTGGTCGATGGCGGCGGGATGAGCGAGTCCGGCGTAGGTTCCCCGCAGGGCTTCAGGAATGTCGGGATGGAGTTTGGTAAAGCCTTTGACGTGCATCTCGTAGATGACTGTTTTGTGCCACGCCAGTTGGGGGTGAGTGTCACCTTCCCAATCGAAGGATTCATCGATGACAACGGCTTTGGGGACTAAGTGAGAATCGTCTAAGGCACTATAGGATAGGTCTTCCTTTTCGTCGTCCCAGTCATAGCCGAAGATTTCCCGTCCGTGAACCACGTCTCCTGCGATCGCTTTAGCGTAGGGGTCGATCAACAGTTTGGCAGGGTTGAAGCGATGTCCCGCTGAGGGGTTGTAGGGGCCGTGAACGCGAAACCCGTACAATTGACCGGGTTTGATGCCAGGAATGTAGCAGTGCCAGATGAAGTTGTAGACTTCAGTCAGTGGCAGTCGAGTTTCCCAACCTTGTTCATCGAACAAGCACAATTCAACCCCTGTGGCATTTTCTGAAAACAGGCCAAAATTTGTGCCTTCGCCATCCCATTTTGAACCCAAGGGATAGGGTTTTCCGGGCCAAAGTTTTAAATCCATAGAATCCAAATCGTAATCCTCTCATACCACAATTAGAGCAATCTTGAGATGTGTAGTTGGGCGCAACGGCTGCAACTGCCCGATCCCAGATTTGTGCGTAGTAGTCCAGCTCTAGAGTGAATTTATATTTACTAGCATCATATCACCAACCTCCCGATGTTTACCTCGATCGCTCAAGGACTCAACTGCATGAATCTCAGACTTGTCACCAGTTCAGATGAGACTCTCAAAATGTTTTGGGTGCGCTCAAATCAAATCAGCCAACCCATCCGCCAGCAGCATATCCCAAAATCTCTACCCCTATAATGCCATGAATTTTTGCAGAGTTTTCGCCGAGATTATTGCTTAATGATTCTGGTTTTTGCGTCAAAAACTAGCGGAATATAGTTGAGATTCAACGCTTATGTGCTATAATTAAACTTACATTCAAACTTCTGTTTTCCCATCTAAAAAACCAGAATATACTGTAATATCGGAATTTTAAATGAGCTTAAGAATCTGCGGCAATCGCCAACTAAAAACCCTGCCCGGACTCGCAACTCGCCCCACATCAGCGCGAGTCAGAGAAGCTTTATTTAATATCTGGCAAGGGACGATCGCCGATTGCAGATGGCTTGATATTTGTACCGGTAGTGGCTCCATGGGTGCAGAAGCTTTGTGTCGCGGGGCTTTGAGTGTCACTGGGATTGAACAGTCGGCGAAAGCTTGTGCGATTATTCAGCAAAATTGGCAGCAAGTGGCAAAGTCATCCCAAGAATTTCACATCTTGCGGGGAAGTGCGACTGCGAAATTGGCGACTCTAGCCCGACAGCAGTTCGATCGCATTTACTTCGATCCGCCCTACGCCAGTAACTTGTACGATCCTGTCTTGAATGCGATCGCCAGCCAAGAAATGTTAGCACCCCATGGTGAAATAGCGATCGAACACAGTCGCCAGCGCGAGGCTGTCCCCATTTCCGGCCTCGAAATTTGTCGCCAAAAATTCTACGGCAATACAGCCTTAACCTTCTACACTCGCAGTTGTTGAGCCATGCCAAGGGTGACTGTTAGTCCGGCGACACCGCCTCCTGCAACTAAACTGGTATCCTAGAACCGGCCGAGCAACCTGAAAGTTTAATTAGATGGCGTATATTCACAGATAATCAAACTTTTGTCAGGGTAGTCTTAAGTCTCAGGTTGCTGGAGCCATCCCAGAAATAAATCGACTTAACGCTGAAAAAAAAGACTTTCAGTTGTACCATAAACTGCAAAGTGTGAGTGTGAATATTCCTAAAGGAGTGAATATGGTTCAGACACCTTCGCGCCATCGCGGCAGCGAATTTCAGGCTGCTAACTCAGTACAGCCAGCCAAACGCCCAGACACTATTTTGGTGGGAAACAACCTCCCCCTGCCAAATACCAAACTGTTCGGCACAGACGGCATTCGTGGCAAAGTAGGAGAATTGCTGAATGCACCACTAGCAATGCAAATTGGCTTCTGGGCCGGACAAGTTTTACGCCAAAATTCCCCCAACCAAGGCCCGGTGATTTTGGGCCAAGACAGCAGAAATTCCAGCGATATGCTGGCAATGGCACTGTCGGCGGGTTTGACAGCCGCTGGTTTAGAAGTCTGGAATTTGGGCTTGTGCCCTACTCCCTGCGTTGCCTATCTGGCAAGTGTTACCGAGTCGATGGGCGGAGTGATGATTTCCGCTTCCCACAATCCCCCAGAAGATAACGGCATTAAGTTTTTCGGTGCCAATGGCACGAAGCTGTCTCAACATTTGCAAGAACAAATCGAAGCGGGCATCCGAGGGGCCAAGGTTCCCATTGCTAGCTTGGCTTCGGGCTATCACCACCACCGCCCAGAGTTGGTTAAAGATTATGCCACTTCCTTGGAAGGTTCACTGCAAGGAGTGAATTTGCGCGGAATGCGGATCGTGTTGGATTTAGCTTGGGGGGCCGCGGCGCGCTTGGGTGAGGCGGTGTTTGCGCAAATGGGGGCCGATGTTATCTGTTTACACAACTCTCCTGATGGCGATCGCATTAATATTAACTGCGGTTCTACTCATCTCGACAGTTTGCAAGTTGCTGTTTTAGAACACAATGCTGATTTGGGATTTGCTTTTGATGGCGATGCCGATCGAGTTTTGGGTGTTGACAACCAAGGTCGATCGATTGATGGCGATTACATTCTTTATCTGTGGGGCAAGAATTTGCGGCAGCGCGAACAATTGCCAGAAAATTTAATTATTTCTACTGTAATGGCTAACCTCGGCTTTGAGCGAGCTTGGGAAGAATTGGGGGGCAAATTAATTAGAACTGCGGTGGGAGATCAGCACGTTCATGCTGAAATGGAGCGCACCGGTGCGATGTTGGGCGGCGAACAGTCGGGACACATTCTTTGTCCTCATTACGGTATTGGCGGCGATGGTTTGTTAACTGCTTTGCATATGGCTTCCCTGGTGCGGGAGTCTGGAGAATCTTTGGCACAATTGGTGGATGGCAGCTTTGAAACTTATCCCCAATTGTTGCGAAATGTCCGTGTGGACGATCGGGAAAAACGCCTGAAATGGCAGGAATGCGAGGCTTTGCAAGGAGCGATCGCCCGTGCTAAAACTGCAATGGGAGAAGAAGGACGGGTACTCGTCCGCGCTTCTGGCACTGAACCTTTGATCCGAGTCATGGTGGAAGCTTCCAGCGCAGAATTGGCTAATCTTTGGACTGAAAATTTAGTTTTAGCAGTTCAGAAATACCACGCTATTTGATGAAAATTGGGCATGGGGAATAGGGCATGGGGAATTGGTAATTGCTAATAATGTTCCTCTTCCCAGTGTACTTTCCCCATTTCTGATTTACATCAAATCGGTTAAATGATTCATAAAAAAACTTAAAATGATCATTTCTGTTGCCATCCCCACCTACAACCGCGAGCAAAGCCTGCGAGAGACGCTGGCTGATTTGATGGGGCAAGATTATCACAGTTTTGAAGTCTTAGTAATCGATCAAACTCCCATCCATGAATCGGAAACTCAAGTTTATTTAGAACAATTGGCTAATGCTGGTAGGATTCGCTGGTTTCGGGTAAATTGGGCGAATTTGCCTGGTGCTCGTAATTATGCGGTGCGGCGCGCCGCTGGAGATATTATTTTATTTATTGATGATGATGTACAGTTGCCGAAGGGTTTTTTGGCTGCTCATGCTAGTAACTATTTAGCCCAACCGGATATCGGATGTGTGGCGGGTAGGGTGTTTGACAGAATGAAATTGGGCGATTCTGGGGGCGATTTGGCGATCGAATATTTGCCACCAGAAGCGATGGATGCAGCGATTGGTTGGTATTTTATCGACTTGGTACATACTATACAACCACAGCAAGTGCTCTCGGCTAGAGGTTGCAATATGTCATTTCGCAGGCGGGTTTTTGCCGAGTGCGGTTTGAGCTTTGATGAGCGGTTTGCAGGTAGTGCGGTGCGGGAAGAGTCGGATTTTTGCTTGAGATTGCGATCGACTGGTTTTAAAATTTGGTACGATCCCAATGCTTGTTTAGTTCATTTGGGAGAAGAAAGCGGCGGGTGTCACGACATAAGTACGCGATCGCTCGAATATCAAGTCACATTTTATCACAACCACTTCCTGATGGGATTGAAAAATTTAACACTATTTCAATGCCTAAGATTTTTTGCCAAACTGTTTGACTGTCACGTTTTCGGCAATCCACCTTGCTACAAAAGTCGATCGCCCCTTAAAATCCTCACCAGATTTGCATTTTACATTCTCGGTTTTCTCAGCGCTATCAACACCCTAATTCAGTCGATCGCCAGAGACGGACAAATCTACACCCATCAAGATAACATTAACGCTAAATAATTTTTATTCCCCATCCCCCCATCCCCCAATTCCCCCATCCCCAATTCCCGATTCCCCATTCCCATCCCCCAATTCCCCATTCCCTATAAATGAGAATCCTCGTTGCCAGCCACACCTATATTGTTGACATCAATCGGGCAAAATTCAAGATTTTAGCAAACCTTGAACCTGGCATTCAAGTAACAGTTATAGTACCTCAACGCTGGAAACCAGGAGGCGTACAAAATAAAACCATAACAAGTGAATTTTATCAAGAAGGGTCATTTAAAGTAGTACCAATTTATAACTTTAGTCAAAACAATCAAGGATTACTCACATTTGGAAAAGATTTAATCAAAGTTTTACAGCAATTTCAACCGCAGATTATCCAAGTCGAACAAGGTTCAAAATCCCTAGCCTATGCCCAGTTAATCTTACTAAATAATTTGCTCAAACTCAAAGCAAAAAATATCTTATTTACCTGGTGGAACTTATCCTATGAATTGAAATGGCCTATTTCCCTGTTAGAAAATTGCAATCTGCAAAACACCGATGGAATTATTGCCGGCAACCTAGACGGGGCTAAAATATTGCGCCAGCGGGGCTACACAGGTGCACTGCAAGTAATGCCACAACTGGGAGTAGATGAAACTTTTTTTTATCCCACTTCTAAAGATGCTGATTTATCGCGAAAATTAGGGATTCAACCTACAGATTTTGTTGTAGGCTATGTAGGGCGGTTTGTCGAAGAAAAAGGATTGTTAACGTTGGCGACAGCTTTAGCAGGCTTGAAAAAATACCCTTGGAAATGGCTGTTAGTAGGGCAAGGAAAATTGCGATCGCAAATTACCGAAAAATCTCTTGAATGGGGCATCAGCGACAAAATAATCTGGGTAGAAAGCGTTTCCCATGAAGCTGTACCCCCATACATTAACTTGATGGATTGTTTAGTATTGCCATCCCAAACAAGTTATAAATTCAAAACTTTAACAACAGTAGGCTGGAAAGAACAATTTGGCCATGTTTTAATCGAAGCCATGGCTTGTCAAGTTCCGGTAATCGGTTCCGACTGCGGCGAAATTCCCCACGTTATCGGAGATGCAGGCTTAGTATTTCCTGAAGGAAATGTAGAGAAATTGCAAGACTGTTTGCATCAATTAATGGAGCAGCCGGAGTTGGTTGTAGATTTGGCTAAACGCGGTTACGATCGAGTCATGAAGAGTTATACAAACAAAGCTTTAGCTCAACAGTTATTAGATTTTTACCAAAAATTACTTGCCTCAGATTAAAGAATAAAACTAGAGCAATCCTTGCAGGAGTCGTAAATATTTTTACCCCACCCCAACCCTCCCCTTAGTAAGGTCCGGGAGTAAGAAATTCACAAATGATTTAGAATTGCTATATAGCCTCAGCCCGCAGGAAAAACAGCATCTTCTTCTTTACCCTTAAAGAATAATATAAAATCCTCTTTTCATCGTCCTGTATTAAACTCTCTCTTCTCTTGCTTCGCGTACTTCGCGCCTTCGCGGTTAAATCACCTGACGATACAACCGGAATTGATATAAAACTACAGCCTCAGCGCCCAGGAAAAACAGCATCTTCTTCTTTCCCCCCTTGGGGGGGGCTGGGGGGGGTTCTTGCTTGGGGGTTCTTCCTTAGCATCAATAGCGCCTTAGCTGTTCAATTAATTCTTACCCTATAACAACCAGTGCTAACAATGCGAATTCTCCAAATTATTCCCTCCATTTCCCTCGTTTACGGCGGCCCAAGTCAAATGGTACTCGGACTTTCCGCAGCCCTCGCTGCTAAAAACATTGATGTCACGATTATCACCACAAATTCTAACGGAGATATCGGTCAACTTCCCTTAGATGTTCCCCTCAATCAACCCCTAGAACAAAACGGCTATCAGATTATTTATTTTCGCTGTTCTCCCTGGCGCAGATATAAATTTTCCCTCTCATTATTGCAGTGGTTAAATGACCACGCACACCAATTTCATCTAGCTCATATTCATGCTCTTTTCTCACCAGTAACTACCCTCGCTGCTACCATTGCTAGATATCACCATTTACCCTATATTATCCGTCCCTGCGGTATGCTCGATCCGGCGGATTTACAGAAAAAAAAGCTGTTAAAACAGATTTATGGTACTTTTTTAGAACGTCCTAATTTGTCAGGGGCTGCTGCTATTCATTTCACGAGTAAAGAAGAGGCTAAAATCTCAGCAAGATTTGGTTTGGATGGCCCAGATAAGATGCCTAGGCCACTGGATTTGGTGATTCCCTTGGGGGTGAGAGCAGGTTTGTTTTCTCATAAATTGCGAGCATCTTCAGTACCAACTATCTTATTTATGTCGCGTATTGAACCGAAAAAAGGGCTGGATTTGCTACTTCCGGCTTTAGAAAGTATTTGGAAATCGCACATCAAGTTTCATTTTATTTTGGCTGGTTCAAATCCCCAAGATGCCGATTATGAAACAGGAATCCAACTAAAAATACAGAATTCTATTTTAGCACAATGTACAACAATTACTGGTTTTGTGAGTGGTGATTTAAAATTGGAACTATTGACAAATGCTGACTTATTTGTATTGCCTTCCTATTACGAAAACTTTGGTATTGCTGTAGCAGAAGCAATGGCTGCTGGTGTACCTGTGGTGATTTCCGATCGCGTTCATATTTCCGCAGACATACAGCAAGCAGAAGCTGGTTGGGTTGGCCCTCTGGAAGTTGGGGCGATCGCCCATTTAATCAAATCAGCACTTCTCGATCCAGATGAGCGCCAACGGCGGGGATTGAATGGCAGAGAATACGCTAACAAGCACTATAATTGGGAGGCGATCGCCCAACAAACCATCGATGCTTACCAGCACATTTTGTCACCTATTAACTAACGGGACTGAAGTTTACCTTTTACTTCTTCTCCGGCTGCGAGTTCTGGTGCTACTGGTATTAGAATTATCCGGTGATGGATTGATGCTGGTCTTGCTTTTAACATCAGTAGATTCAGCGTTGGGTGCACTGTTGGCAGATTTTCTTCTAATGATAATTGGAGGATTAAAACCTCGATTGCAGGGTCTTCCCAAGGAGTCTATATTCCTGCGATAATCGCAAATTACCGCCTCTGCACTGGGTTCTTGACAATCATTGATAAAGGTTTTTGCTAATTGGTAATTGTTGCCATCTCCCTGCTGGAAAAATAGTTCCTGAGCTTGGTTAAAATCCGCTACTGCTTCCGATTTTGTACCCAACATACAGCGAATAGCACCTCGTTCCAAATAAGCCAAACCATAATTAGGATTAACGCGAATAGCTTGTTCGTAACTGCCGATCGCCTTTTGTTTATCTCCCAATTCATAATATACTTGACCGCGACCCAAATAGGCTTCTGCCAAGTTAGGGTTAAATTGCAGCGCTCGATCGTAATTGTAAATTGCCTGCTGTTTGTTTCCCTGTTTTGAACTAGCGATTCCCAATCCGAGGTAAGCTTGAGGTATGTTGGGATTCAAACCTAAAGCCTGATTAAAGTTGAAAATAGCCCCTGAAACATCTCCCTTCTGAATTTTCAAAGAACCTTGATTGCTGAAATTTGCAGCTTTTTGAGCGATCGCAACTCTTTGATTAATCACAGCCTGATTAGCCCGGTAACTGGATAACTTATTTTGAGCTAGGCTATAAACAGGTGTACGTGGATCGATCGCTTCTAAAAGGGCGATCGACTGCTGCCATTTAGCTTGGGACTGATGCCAAACTTCCACAGCATGAGGAGGCTTTTGCACAACCAAAGCAGCCTCCATCGCCAATTTTTGCGCCGTTGCGAGACTTTCTGCGGCTTGTAAATTTTGCTCAACAGGAACCAAAGTCTGGCTAAGTTGCAGCAAATCTGCCCTTGCTTGTGGATAGCTACAGCCAGGTAAGTTAGGAATTTTATCTAAAGAAGCGATCGCTTCTTTAAGGCGTTTATGGAAACTTCTCAGCAGATTGACATCGGTTGCTGTCACAGCATTCTGGGTTTCAGCTAGCAATATTTTCGATTGCTTCAGTGTGGAATCGGCTGCTTGAGTTAAGGCGATCGCACCGGCACTGATTCCCAACACCAAAACCCCTAAACTTGCGGCTAACGCTAGGGGTATTTTAGGAATTACCCAATTAACTTGATTGTGAGTGGGCGATCGCACCGAGAGCCCCTCGCCGGCAGTTTCCGCCTCTGACTCCACCTCCAACTCCCAAGCCGGAAACTGTAAATCATCCCCTGCTGTTACCGCCGCCAATTCATTAGTAATTGGAACCTGATTATTCCTATTTGTCGGGCGATACTTGTCAACCAAACCCTGCAATCCTACTTGATATCCTTGGGATACCCCATAAAATATCCACTCTCCATTTTTTCGAGACAAATGGCCCAATTCTATAGCCGTCTCTTGCTGCCAATTCTCGGTTAATTCATATCGAACCAGTTCTTTTCCCGTATCCAAATTTAAAATTTTGATTGCAGCACTTTTGATGTTGCTAAAACTTGCATTAATTTGCTGTGCACCGTGAATTGTGACTGCAAAATTTATGGCCTGAATTTGGGGATTAATTTTATCTAAAATCACCCCATAAGTCGTCTTATTTTTTTTACCTCTTTTTGGGCGATCGGGAATAGATTGCAGTACGGAACCATCACAGGATTTGAGATTATTGTAAAATATAAAATATTCATCATTAGGTATTTTGCCATCAGCACCTAGCATAAACGCCGAGACATCAATATCGTAGTTTTCTCCAGCCTCTGTCACCTGCCAATCCAGGGCGATCGCCATTTTTTTTAAATCCGGGGCTGCTTTAGAGAGATTAAATTTTGCACCCTGAGCTAACTGCACTGCCATCTGCTTATTTGTCAATTATCAGATTTAGTAGTGACCATCTTAATATTAATTTCCACTATAAATGTTGACTTGTCATAAATTTTATTATTTTGCATAAGCTAGGGTAATTAGCGTAATTTAGGGAGACTTACTTACATAGAATCACCTACGTAAAAACCGGGCTTTTTCCAAAACCCGGTCGATAAAATAGATTAAATTTAATGCTAATTTTGAGCTGAATTCGTAGCAGGCGGTAGACTTACAAAGTTACCAAAGACTCCCACTGTTTGATAGCTTTTTTTGCCTACTTCAGTAGTGTAAATACTGACTACCCCTAAATTTTCTCGCTGGGTTGTATTGTCGAGCAATTGTTCGATGGTACTGCGCTGGGAAGTCAGCAAATTTTTGCAACTGCCGATCAAAGTATCTGTAACACCGGTTAGAGCTTTAGGAATGCGAGAATCTTTACAGACAGTGCTTTCGAGTTCTGTTTCCAGTTTGCCAGAAGCATAAGTTAGGTATTTGTCTCTGGGAGGATTTGTAAAGGCCATACCGGCGGCGAGTATTGTCAGGGCGATCGCGACTTTGCCTACATTGCCAAAAAAATTAGAAGTTGGCTTTTGAGTATTCATTGGTTTATCAATAATCATTTTTTACCTAGCCCGGTTGAGTTATAAGCTTATCTTGATTTAAACTACACTTTCTAGGAAACGGATTTCAGAAAAGAGAGGACAGTTTTTAGATTGGAGGCAAGTTGGGAGTATGTCTCTAGCCATAGGTGTGAACTTAAGGTATAACTCATAGTCCGGCAGGGGTTGAAACCCCTGCCGATGGAGCGAAAGTCCTCTTGCATAGGACTCAAGAGAAGAATTTTCAACTCCTGCCGTCCTCTTTGAGAGGACTGTCTTCTATTAGACAGGGGTTTCAACCCCTGTCGGACTCGCGGGATGACCAACGAACACGGGGCGGGCTGACAGCTTAAGTTGACACTAATGGTCTCTAGCTTGTCCACCTTCCTTGTACCTTCCTCCTGGTGGCAAATCCGCATAAATCCCACAGATTGTCTCGATGGGTTTCAAGGAGACGAAAATTTTAAAATGTGCAGGTGCTCAACGCCTTACGGCATCAAAGGTTTAATCACCGTGGCTAAGTCAGTTACTAACTTCTAGTTAAATTTAGTGCTCAACGCCTTACGGCATCAAAGGTTTAATCAGTTCTTGTTCTGGTAGCAAAATTCGGGCAACTCTTGTGCTCAACGCCTTACGGCATCAAAGGTTTAATCAGAATTTATAGGCACTGTTGCCAGCCTAAGTTTTTAAATGTGCTCAACGCCTTACGGCATCAAAGGTTTAATCAGACCAACCAAACACCCAGCCGATGCGGTGTAAATATGTGCTCAACGCCTTACGGCATCAAAGGTTTAATCACTTGGTTATTTAGGGATACGCAAATTTGCTAGAGAAGTGCTCAACGCCTTACGGCATCAAAGGTTTAATCACAAGATCGATTGTCAGGCGATTTGCGATAATTCAAGTGCTCAACGCCTTACGGCATCAAAGGTTTAATCACACCAAATCAAAGATATCTCTTGTCTGCGCTTTTTACGTGCTCAACGCCTTACGGCATCAAAGGTTTAATCACTCGCAGAAAGTCTGCCCCTTTGGTTAGCTGACTAGTGCTCAACGCCTTACGGCATCAAAGGTTTAATCACTTTTGGATTACAAGCAAGGCTGACAGAGAAAGGTTTGTGCTCAACGCCTTACGGCATCAAAGGTTTAATCACCGC
>RDXH01000287.1 GCA_004292745.1 Oscillatoriales cyanobacterium
CTTATCCCCCCGCAACGATTCGGGGGGCTCGTTCGGATCTAGATTTAATAGTCAAACAGCAGTCTGTGGCTACCTTTGACCTTAAGTTGACACCAATGGCTGGAGGGCCTGTTACACAATTTTAAAATCGATGGGCTGTTTGGTTTTCCCACTTCCAAACACAGCTAGAAATCAGATTTGTACAAATATGAGCTAAAATTGGGACTAACAAATTTCCAGTATCTAAAAAACTGTAGCCTAATAGCAATCCCACAGCAGTTGCCCAAACTGCGTAGGGCCACTGATCGATGCCTCCTAGGTGCAAAATGCCAAAGCAAAAACTGGATAAAATTAAACCGGTAGCATTTAATCCTAATGCCGACATCATCACGCCTCGAAATAGCAATTCTTCGCTAAGTCCGGGTAACAATCCCAACCAAATTAAATCTGGCCAAAATAAGGGTTTGAGGACTACTTCTAGGTAAACGTTGGCACTGCGCCGATAACCGGGCCAGAGGTGATAAACGATCGCACTACCGCCGGAAATGACTAATCCGATCGCACATCCTTTGAGTAAGTCAATTCCGATTAATTTGACTGGCAAAAGCGATACCGATCCAAATAGTAACCACAATTTAGCTACCGCCAGCAATATAATTGCTGTCACGCCCATTGCTACTAAAACTTGGGTGCGTGTCAATGGTTCAAATTCGGGATTTTCGGGGATTTTTTCTGCCACTTAATCAATTTTAAATTTAAGATTTGAGATTTTAGATTGGTTTAGTTGAGTCCGACAAACACCGCAAGGGGGAAATGTCTGCACCCAAGGCAACTGGTGTGATGCCTGCTCGTAAAGCGACCAATACTCCGATCGCCTCTAAATATGAGTTTACCTGCAAAGCTTTGATTCCGAGTTTTTCTGGAGGAACTTGCATTTGGGTTTTGTTGTCGCCCACTGCGATAATTTGGACTGTCGATCGCCCGCTCAAACTCAGGATAGCACTGCCACCGCAGGCTGTGGCGGGTATAACCACGGCATCGACTCGATCTGCCCATAAACCTTGGGACTCGAAATCTCGGCTGTTTGCATAGAAGTTATCTCTTGTGGGGTGGGCATCTTGCCCGCTCAATACCTGCGACAGGCAAGATGCCTGTCCCACAGTAGAAGTGACAAACTGCGGGGCTTTGCTCAGCCCTGCGAGCACGCAGGGTAGGAAAGTATAGCCGATTTCTTCAGCAGCCGATCGCGGAGATAGATGCGGATCGAGGGGTAGCGGCAACAGGGCTGGAGCGTGAGCACAGGGGATTTTAAATGTCCTGACAATGAGGTGACTGATCGCTGCTTCAGCGCCAGCGAGAGGGTCAACTCCTTTGCCGTGGCGGTAGTTTTCGAGGGCGAGACTGCCTATGTCGTCGGGAAATCTGGCCACAACGGCGATCGCCTGGACTTTTGCTTGGGTAATTAATTTTTCGGCTGCGCGTAATAGACTGTCGGGATTGGCGATCGTCCCCCAAGATGCCCCTGATTCCGACATTCGCAATTCTACATTCAGGGGAACATCGGTTAAAACATAATCTGTTATGTTCAAACCTAATGTAGCTCTAGAAGCATCAACGGCTTGCAAGTGGCGCAACTGCAAGTCTGGTTCGATGCCGCGATCGAGGATTAAGCCAATGCGATTTTGATGTACTGGTTGTAGACCCCAGCATCCTTGTGCAAATTTGTCAAGGCCATAGCCTTCGACATAAAGAGCGTTAGGTATGGGCCAATAGAGTTGAGCGCCGTTGAGGACGTTGGGGTGAGTAATCAGGGTGTCTGAAACTTGGGCGATCGCCCTAGCCACAGGTAGGGCATCCCCTGCAAAGCCCCCGATGGACGCTCCAACGCCTGTGGGGACTATCAAAACCACTGTCAAAGGACGCCGGTTCACGCTGTTGCCAGGGATGGTTCTAGGGCGGATTCTAGGAGGACATAGCCTTCTACCACGGCTTTTTGGCGATCGACATCAACATCTGTGACAGCCCAGCGCAGGGGTTCACCGTGCTTTTGCAGTTCAATCTCGATCGCCGAGTGGAGTTCTTCGGCTGTATCGTGGAGGTGGACTTCTGCGGAAATGAAATGGGTAGTCATAGGGCTTGTCCGTAATTCCTGAATGGTGATACCGCGATCGGTAATTGTATCCATTTTAACTTAATTCTAGGGTTTACCGAACTGGCGATCGTAGACAATATCTTCTTTTTCGGTTTCTATCTTCAAGTTCGATCGGGGAAAAGCAACGCACAACAACACGTAACCTTCCTTTTGGAGATCGGGACTAACGCCCATGCAATCGGTTTGCTCAACTTGCCCTTCAATAATTTTAGCAGCACAGGTAGTACAAACCCCCGAATTGCAAGAACTTGGCAACTCAATGCCGGCGGCGTTGGCGGCGCGCAGAATTTGTTTGTCTTCGGGAACTTCTACGGTGTAGGTATTGCCTTGGTGAAGTAATTCAACGGTGTAAGTCTTGGACATATTTTGATTATTGGTTTTAATGGCGATCGGAATTTACGTTATATCTGCAAACAAAGCAATAGATATCTTACCGCCATTCGAGACTTTGTGCAAATGTACAAAA
>RDXH01000108.1 GCA_004292745.1 Oscillatoriales cyanobacterium
TCGATCGCCCTCAACCCCCACATCAGACACATCCAAACCCCAAACCAGACTAGACTTAGCAGACGCACCTCACATTTCATCATTGTCCGATCGCACATCCGAACTCGCCACCCTCGAAAAATGGATTGTCCAAGAAAAGTGCAACCTCGCAGCAATATTAGGACTCAGCGGCATCGGCAAAACCGCACTTTCCCTCCACCTCATCCAAAAAATTCAGCATAACTTTGAATACGTCATCTGGCGAAGTCTGGGCCACTCCCCACCCTTAGAAACTACCCTAAAAAATCTCATTCAATTTATCGCCAATCAATACCCCCCCAACCCCCCCTTACCAAGGGGGGGCGAAGAGGGGTTTTTACCTAGCAGCATCCCAGAGCGAATTTCCCTGTTAATGGAATATCTGCGAAAAAACCGCTGTCTCATTATCCTCGACGACGTGCAAGCCATTCTCAGCAGCGGACAACTAGCAGGAAATTACCGCCCAGACTGCGAAAATTACAGCATCCTTTTCAGACAAATCGGAGAAACAACCCACAACAGTTGTTTAATCCTCAACAGTTGGGAACCTCCCAGAGAAATTACCGCCTTAAAAGGTGAAAATTCACCAGTTCGCACTTTACAACTCAAAGGCATAGGTGTAGCCGCTACCGAAATTTTCCGACAAAAAAGTTTACTCAATCCCGAACAATGGGAAAACCTAATTAACACCTACCGAGGCAATCCATTGTGGTTGAAAATAGTCGCCACTACCATTCAAGAATTATTCCGAGGAAGGGTTGCAGAATTCTTAAAATATGATATGCTATTCTTAGGGGAAGAATTGGCAGCAACTTTGCACCCGCAGATAAATCGTTTGTCAGAATTAGAGAAAAAGCTCATCTCCCAGCTCAGTCGCGAAGTGAATCCAGTTTCAATAGAGCAATTGCTACAAGATGCCGATTTGTCGCCCTCGGAGTTATTCAACGGGCTGCAATCTTTGGGGAGGCGATCGCTCGTTGAAACTGAGGAACAGGAGAATGAAACTTTATTCAATCTTTGTCCTGTGGTGAGACAATATGTGATCTTAAATCCGGTTTGTTGACGCTTTCGGTGCAGTCCGGCAGTCCGGCAGTCCGACAGTCCGGCAGTCCGGCAGTCCGGCAGTCCGGCAGTCCGGCAGTCCGGCAGTCCGGCAGTCCGGCAGTCCGGCAGTCCGGCAGTCCGGCAGTCCGGCAGGGCAGTCCGGCAGGGGTTTAAACCCCTGCCTCATAGCTAAAGTCGGTTAAAACCGACTAGAGAATGCGATCGAAAATGCAATTAATTGTAGTCCTCTTTGAGAGGACTTTCGCTATGAGACAGGGGTTTCCAACCCCTGTCGGACTGGAACTAAAACGATAGATTCGATCGCAAATATGAATACTCCTGAACCTTCATTAACTAAAACTGAATTAAGAAAATCTCTCCTTCAAACCCGCAAATCCCTATCAGCACAAGAATGGAGAGAAAAGAGCGATCGCATTTGCAACCACCTACAAAACTCGCCCCTATTCACCCAAGCAAAAACCATCCTCGCCTACTTCAGTTTTCGCCAAGAACCTGATTTAAGTCCATTATTTACCACCCCTAAAAAATGGGGATTTCCCCGCTGTGTCGGCTCATACCTCTCCTGGCACATCTGGCAGCCGGGAGACGCTTTACACACCGGCATCTATGGCATACTCGAACCACTGTCTGATGCTCCTAAAATAGACCAATCAGAGGTAGATTTAATCCTTGTACCAGCAGTCGGTGGCGATTTGCGCGGCTATCGCTTGGGCTACGGCGGCGGCTACTATGACAGGATGTTGAGTAAAACTGAGTGGGAATCAAAAGTTGCGATCGGCATTATCTTTGAATTTGCCTCGATCGCGCAACTCCCTGTTGACTCATGGGATCAACCGCTGCATGGAATTTGCACAGAAAGCGGTAATCTAAAATCTAAAATCTAAAATCTAAAATCCTATGGCTTCACGCTACGTTCGAGTTAAAACAGCACAAGGACAAATCCATTACGGTTTACTCCAACTAAGCCGCAGCGTTCAGCTACTTGATGCACCTCCGTGGTTGAAAGGACAACTCACTGACTTGGAAATCCCACCAGATACTTACCAACTTCTCGCCCCGTGTTCTCCCAGCAAAATTATAGCCGTCGGCAAAAATTACAGCGACCACGCCGCCGAAATGGGAACTCCTGTACCGGAAGAACCCCTACTTTTTTTCAAGCCTCCCACGGCTGTTATTCCCACGGGTGGGGCGATTCGCTATCCGCAGCAGTCAGAGAGGGTAGACTATGAGGGAGAATTAGCCCTGGTAATTGGCGAACATTGTACCAACTGTACTCCCGAACAAGCACACGGCAAAATTTGGGGCTACACCATCGCCAATGACATCACAGCCAGAGATTTGCAAAAGCGCGACAACCAGTGGGCGAGGGCGAAAGGTTTCGATACATTTTGTCCCCTTGGGCCTTGGATTGTCCGCGAATTGAGTCCCGCTGCACAATTGCAGACTTTTATCAATGATAGCGATCGCCCGGTACAATCCGATCGCATCGATCGCATGGTATTCTCCCCAGATTTTCTCGTCTCTTACATCAGTCAAATCATGACTCTAATTCCCGGTGATGTGATCCTGACTGGAACCCCGCAAGGAGTAGGGCCGCTGCAAATAGGCGATCGAGTCCGCATTGAAATAGAAGGTATTGGTAGTCTGGAAAATACAGTCATTAGTCATTAGTTATTGGGCATTGGGCATTGGGCATTGGGCATTGGTAATTAGAGCCAACAAATAACAACCAACCACCAACTAACTGCCAATATGCAGCGGTAATTTATCCATCATAATTTTCCTTCCTAGGCAAAATGTGCGCAATTGCGCACAAATTTTCCCTGATCCGCAGTTGGAACAGCGCTTAGAAGATGGATACCATCCACCAACTAACAACTGTCAACTGCCAACTGCCAACTGTCAACTGTCAACTGTCAACTGTCAACTGTCAACTGACTAACGAACCTGCATATAAACTGCATCCGAAAGCGGAGGAATCTCTGCATAGCGTCCCAATGCCGACTGAACAACTGCATAGACAAAGGCAGCCACAACACCTAAAAACACCATGTTATAGAGAGTTTCGGCAATAAATGCGATTTGAACCTTAGCTAAAATCGGCAAAACCAGACCGCACAACATCAAAACAATGTCTAAAAGAATCGCCTGCATCGCGTTAAAGCGAATAAAGTGACTAATGTTTTCGTTTCTCACCACCCCTAAATATAGGGCAAAGAAAATCACCAAGCTAGCGAAGGGCAAACTATAAATTTGTATCAAGGGAGCTAGGGGTATAAACAACAGTTTGAGGACAGGAAATTGTTCAAACAGAAACTGACCAAACGCCAGCCCGTCAATTAGTGGTAGCAAATAAGGCAAACAAGCAAAAATCCGGTCTGAAACAGTTGTAGACCCGCGCCAAGTCATAGTGAACTCTCCTGAGTCGATCGACTAACTATCAATTCCCATTAAATCCAGGATAACGCAGTAGCAGGGTTTGTGTTCCGACTCGCCCGGAATTTGCCCACACTCAGAGCGGAGTAGATTCAGGGATACTTATATCAAGTTGGGTTAAATAGTCACCATGCCCAATTCCCGATGCCCAATTCCCCATGCCCGATGCCCGATGCCCGATGCCTGATGCCCGATGCCCGATGCCCGATGCCCGATGATTACTTAATATTAGCGATCGTAAAGCCCATTTGACACTCGTAGCGATCGGGCAAATTTTCCGTAGGCTTGCGAACCGGATGGCCGCAGCGGAGTTCGCCATCATTCCAGCGGGGTTGGCCAGTGCTAGAGGCCAGCAAACAACCTTGGCAAACACGCTGAGGGGCAAGCATCTGATTTTCCATTAAAATGACTAACATTTGATACCTCCGGCAGGTTCCACACCAGTGATTACATTGTATGTCAGGACTTTGGAACAAAGAGCTTAACCTGAACACAATGTAATATTTATGTCAATGGGGCGGAATCCGTAGTATGGTACAAGATCCCCAATTCCCAATCCCCAATTTCTTAAGAGGTTGATTATTGTGACGGACTCTAACTTAGAATTTCTTTCCAAAACCGATCCGCTAATTGCCGATTTAATCGGGCAGGAACTCCAGCGCCAACGAGATCACCTAGAACTCATCGCCAGCGAAAACTTTACTTCCGCAGCGGTAATGGCAGCTCAAGGCTCTGTGCTGACAAATAAGTACGCCGAAGGATTACCAACGAAACGCTACTACGGTGGCTGTGAATTTATTGACGGCATCGAGCAAATCGCGATCGACCGCGCCAAACAGCTATTTGGAGCAGCTCACGCCAACGTCCAGCCCCACTCCGGCGCTCAAGCCAACTTTGCAGTGTTTTTGAGCTTGCTAGAGCCAGGGGACGGAATTATGGGCATGGATTTGTCCCACGGCGGACACTTGACCCACGGCTCACCAGTCAACGTATCCGGCAAATGGTTCAAAGCTTTTCACTACGGTGTCAGCAAAGAAACAGAACAGTTAGACTACGACGAAATTTTGGCGATTGCCAAAGAAAATCGACCGAAATTGCTAATTTGCGGCTACTCAGCTTATTCGCGAATTATCAACTTTGAGAAATTTAGAGCGATCGCTGACGAAATCGGGGCTTATTTGCTCGCCGACATCGCCCACATCGCCGGATTAGTCGCCACAGGGCACCACCCGAATCCTCTGCCTCACTGTCATGCAGTCACTACTACCACTCACAAAACCCTGCGCGGGCCAAGAGGCGGTTTGATTTTGACAAATGACCCAGAATTAGGCAAAAAGTTCGATAAAGCAGTGTTTCCTGGTACTCAGGGCGGACCTTTGGAACACGTCATTGCTGGTAAAGCAGTAGCTTTTGGGGAAGCCTTAAAGCCTGAATTTAAAACTTATTCGGGTCAAGTAATTGCAAATGCCACTGCTTTAGCTGCACAGTTACAGCAGCGGGGTTTGAAACTGGTTTCTGGGGGTACGGATAATCACTTAATGTTAGTTGATTTGCAATCTATCAACATGACAGGTAAAGTAGCCGATAAATTAGTTAGCGGTGTGAATATTACAGCTAATAAAAATACCGTGCCTTTCGATCCAGCATCGCCCTTTGTTACCAGTGGTTTGAGACTTGGTTCCGCAGCGATGACAACCAGGGGTATGGGAACTACAGAATTTATCGAGATTGGTAATATTATTGCCGATCGACTGTTAAATCCTGAAGACGAAAGCGTGGCGGCCGATTGTTTGCGGCGAGTGGGCACACTCTGCTCGCGCTTCCCCTTGTATCCTCACTTGTACCTGAAAGTCCCAGCATTGGCTTAATTTTCCTGATTGACAAGGCGAAATTGGTAGTTGGGAGTGTACAGGTAAAAGGGCAATAGAGTCAGGAGAAGATTGAGAGTTATAAGTTTTAAGCCCGGAATTAACAACTCTTTAACTTGCCACTTGTAACTCCCAACTCTCCGTATCTTAATCCCCCCAGTCGCTATTCCAAGATTTTGCCTGGTTAAAAGCCATCTGAAATGTAGTAGACTCTGCCTGAAACCCAAATTACCCGACACTCTATACTGATTTCAGATGCTCCACCATCTGTTCTACCACCTACTAGCCTTTATCGTTTCCGCGATCGTCGTCCTATGGAGTACGCCAATAGTCAAAACCATTGGTCTCCTAAGCGGACGAGTCGATCGACCAGGCGATCGTAAAGTTCATCAACGCCCGATGGTACGCTTGGGAGGAGTATCTATCTTTCTCGGCACTATCATTGCTCTGGTAATTGTCTGGCTCTCAGGAGGCTTCATCGATGCTACCGGACAAATTCTCAATCGCAAAGACGAATACGAAATTTGGGGAGTCACCCTCGGCGGCATCGGATTCTTCCTCATCGGTTTAGCAGACGATTTATTTTCGCTTTCGGCACTAAGACGCTTGCTCATGCAAATTGGTGTATCCAGCATCGCTTGGATGGCTGGTGTACAAATTGAGTTTCTCACAGTTCCCTCCCTGGGACTGACAGATATTGGCTGGCTGAGTTTGCCAATTACCGTGATTTGGCTCGTCGGTATGGCCAACGCCATCAATTGGATTGACGGTTTGGACGGTTTGGCCGCGGGAGTTTCAGGGATTGCAGCAGTTGTGATGCTGATTGTCAGTCTGTCGATGAACCAACCAGCGGCGGCGTTAATTGCAGCAGCCTTAGCTGGCGGGACTTTGGGATTTCTGCGCTACAATTTCAATCCAGCTCAAATCTTTATGGGAGATGGAGGTGCCTATTTCATCGGCTTTACTCTGGCGGGAGTTGGAGTAGTTGGGTTAGTGAAAACTACGGCTATAACTTCTGTGTTGCTGCCATATTTGATTTTAGCTGTACCGATTTTAGATATGTCTGCGGTGATTCTCGATCGACTTCGCAACGGCAAGTCTCCGTTTATTGCTGACAAACGTCACCTCCACCACCGACTGCTCAATGCAGGATTATCCCATCGATTTGCAGTTTTATTTATTTACTCGCTGACACTGTGGGTGGGAAGTTTAGCTCTAGCTTTTTCGGTTCCCAGTGGCGTAGTCTATGCCATGGGAGCCACCAGTTTACTGGGATATGCTAGCTGGAAAGTTTGGATGCACGCTCGATAGTCATTAGTCAGTAGTCATTAGTCAGTAGTCATTAGTCAGTAGTCATTAGTCAGTAGTCAGTAGTCATTAGTTAGTAGTCATTAGTCAGTAGTCATTAGTTAGTAGTCATTAGTCATACCAAATCCTCTCTTCACCGGAATTATGAAACTCTCTCTTCTCTTCCTTCGTGTCCTTCGCGCCTTCGCGGTTAAATCACCTGACGATACAACCGGAATTGATATCATTAGTCATTAGTCATTAGTTAGTAGTCATTAGTTAGTAGTCATTTACTACCAATTAGCAATGCCCAATGCCCAGTGCAGCGATGCCCAGTGCCCAATTAGCAATGCCCAATGCCCAGTGCAGCGATGCCCAATGCCCAATGCCCCATGCCCAATTCCCTGTTTGGCCAATTCCCAATGCCCCATGCCCAATTCCCAATGCCCCAATCGAAAATCCAAAATCCAAAATCTAAAATTGAATGGTTGCTGAAATAATTTGTGTTGGTACAGAACTGCTGTTAGGGGATATTCTCAATAGCAATTCCCAGTTTTTAGCCAAGGAGTTAGCCAGTTTGGGAATTCCTCACTACTATCAAACAGTAGTGGGTGACAATCCCGATCGCATCAAACAGGTGTTAGAAATAGCTGTAGGGCGATCGCAACTACTATTGTTTACAGGAGGCCTCGGCCCGACACCAGACGACCTCACAGTCGAAACTATAGCCGATTATTTTGGCGTTCCCCTAATTGAAAGGCCAGAAATTATCGCTGACATCGAACACAAATTTGCTCAGCGGGGACGAACCATGAGTAAGAGCAACCGCAAACAAGCTTTAATTCCAGAAGGTGCTGAGATTTTGCCAAACCGCACAGGTTCTGCACCGGGGATTATTTGGCAACCTGTTCCCAATGTCACAGTCATGACATTTCCCGGCGTACCAGCGGAAATGCACTTGATGTGGCGAGAAACGGCCGTTCCTTACCTGCAAAATAACGGCTGGTGCAGCGGAACGATTTACAGCCACACATTAAAATTTTGGGGTATTGCTGAGTCAGCACTCGCCGAAAAAGTAGATGCTTTTCTCAATTTAACCAATCCTACTGTTGCTCCCTACGCCAATCACGGCGAAGTCAAATTGCGGATTTCAGCCCGCGCTGAGTCGGAAGCGGTGGCTAAAAACTTAATTGAGCCGATCGAACAACAGTTGCTACAGATTACTGGTCTAGACTGTTACGGTGTCGATACCGATACCCTCGCCTCGACTGTTGGTAAATTGCTGCTGTTGGATGGCGAAACTCTCAGCGTGGCTGAATCCTGCACGGGAGGAGGGTTGGGGGCGATGCTGACTGGTATTGCTGGTAGTTCGGGCTATTTTTTGGGCGGGATTATTTCCTATGACGATCGAGTTAAGGAAAGATTATTAGGTGTTAATCCGCAAGATTTAGCCGAATATGGTGCTGTCAGCCACCAAGTCGCAAAACAAATGGCTGCGGGAGTGCGTGCTAGCCTCAATACCAATTGGGGATTGAGCATTACAGGTATCGCCGGGCCAGGAGGCGGCACTGATTCTAAACCGGTGGGACTGGTTTATATCGGTTTAGCGGGGCCTAACCACGAGGTAGAGAGTTTTGAATACCGCTTTGGCGATGCGCGCACCCGCGATTGGATTAGAAATCTGAGTGCTTGTACGGCGCTCGATCGCCTCCGACGCCAACTTTTATTGACAAAATCTCAAAAAAAATGAAATGCATTGTAAATTGTCAAGGGGTAAAAATAATCTTAATTTTTATTTAAGGCTAAACGAGCCTAAACAGTTCTGTAATTTGTCGATTCCCTCTTGATTATCTGTAAAGATTCGTTATGATAATAAGATAAGACTGATTGGCAAATACACTCCCTCTCGCGGTTGCTGGCAACAACAGGTCGAGAGAATTCAAGTTTGACTGTTTATTTCATGGTTATGCTTGCTTGTATTCAGAGAGTTGGCCGTCGGTTTAAAAATCAAGATTATAAAAAAAAGGAGCTATCCGTTCAATGGAAGACATTGAAAAGGTGCTGGAACAAATCAAGGAATGGGTTCGCAAGCTGATTGAAGGATTGCTGAATCCAGAAGCTCAACCGGAACTGCAACCAATTCCAATTCCCGTCAACCAACCCAGACATCGCAGGTAGCTTCGACTGGTTTGGTTCGTTTGAGAATTGAGATTTGAGAGTGGTTCTAAGACCGAAATCAAAACCCTCACACATTTTGTCGCGCTGGAAATTTTAAAATTGTTAAATATCCTGGTACTGCATGGCCCAAATCTCAATCTGCTGGGTCAGCGAGAACCTGGAGTATATGGATCGGCAACTTTAAATGATATCAACAAGTTGCTAGAGCAAGAAGCTCTTGCGCTCCAGGTGAAAGTCTCAATCCAGCAGTCTAATCATGAAGGAGTCTTGGTGGATGCCATTCATTCGATGTTAGGGCAGCACCAAGGTCTTTTGATTAATGCTGGAGCTTATACTCATACGAGTGTGGCAATTAGGGACGCGATCGCTGCCATCAATTTGCCTGCGGTAGAAGTTCATTTGAGCAATATCTATCGGCGGGAAGATTTCCGGCACCACTCGTTTATAGCACCAGTGGCGATCGGGCAAATCAGTGGTTTTGGTTCAGAGAGTTATCGGCTAGGGCTGCAAGCTGTAGTTAGTCACTTGAAAAACCACTGAAAATTTACCGAATACTAAGCTCCCCGAATTCTTGTTTAAGAAATCGGGGAGTTAATAGCCATGGAATTAAGATATTTTTTTTGACTCGGAAGCCAGTGATATCGTTTCCGGTTGTATTGGAATGATTTAACCGCAGAGAACACAGAGGACACAGAGTCCGAGAATAGAGATTTGAATAATTCAGATGAAGAGAGGATTTGATATGATATAAAGTCCTCTCTTCATCGTCCTGTATTAAACTCTCTCTTCTCTTCCTTCGCGTACTTCGCGCCTTCGCGGTTAAATCACCTGACGATACAACCGGAATTGATATGATATCAAATCCGTTGACATCGGAATTATGATTTCTCTCTTCTGTTTCTCTGTGTCCTCTGTGTTCTCTGTGGTTTAATCATTTCGATACAACGGTCAACGATATGATTAGAGGCTCGCTAGGACTGGAAAAAATTAAGATCAACCCCAAAATCACAAATAACCAACAACCAATAACAAATAACCAATAACAAATAACCAACAACCAATAACAAATAACCAATAACAAATAACCAATAACCAATATGCGACATTCTCTATTGAACAAGTTTCAAGGAACATTACTGGGTTGCGCTTTAGGAGATTTTATAGGAATTCAATATCAGAAACAACTTCTAGGTATGCTCCCCCAAACATCAGAATTGCCACCAATTTTACCACTGACTAAACACCAACCATTGCCCATGAATGGGGCAAATTTGCGATGGAAAGTGTCCGATGGTAAACTTTCAACTGGCAAAAACTCATCCGAGTGCTGGATGCGGGCTCTAGCCGGAGCTCAAAGTTTAATTAGATGTGGCGGTTTAGATGTAAAAGATTGGCGCGATACTTGGGAAACATTTGCTCAGTCTGAGCTTTACCATTCGCCAAACACAGAAGTTAAAAGTATACTTAACCCTTGTGAATCTGCGGTTGCTGCATTGCCAACGGCACTGTTTTATCACGAAAATAAAGCCAAGCTCCGAGCAAAACTCATGCTGGCGACAGATGTTTGGCACAACCAAAGCGCTTCAGAATGTGAGACAGGAGTTTTAGCATTAGGGTATGCGATCGCGCGATCGCTCAAAGAAAAACTTGACCCCGCGACGGCAATTCCTGAAACAATTACCTACCTGGCAACAGATAATGCTTTAACCGAGCTGCTTTCACAAGTACAAATATTATTAGAAAAGGGAACAGATTTAGAAACAGCAAAAAACCACCTCTGCAAAAGCGCCATAGCTTTGGAAGAAAGCCATACCAAGGGTGAAAAAAAATCACAAACTAACTCAATTGTCAACCCAGGAAATTTCATTTCGATGGCGATCGCTTTCTACTGCTTCTTAAGTACCCCAGAAGATTTGAGTTTGTCAGTTTTCCGGGCTGCCCGGTGTGGCATCGCAGCCCCTCTCACCAGCTCCCTGACGGGAGCTTTGTCAGGATCTTACAATGGTGCTGCCGCGATTCCTGTAGAATGGCGATCTAGACATTCGGCTGCGGTGGCATCTAACTTGGCAGCCGAGGGGCTTGAACCCTCGGTCTGTTTAACGGCTACGGATGCCAAAATCAAACAGCTAGCTAATCACCTATTTTCCGTCTGGACTGGAGTTTACAGTCCCGATGCCGAAGGTGAACCCCCCATCCAGGGGGCAGTGGTGGCTGCACCTTATGTAATTAGATCTCGTAATTAAAAAAACAGAATACCCAGATTCTTGACTTCTGAAACTGTTCGATCGCAGGCTGTGGGGCCTGTGCCAAACACAGTAAATCTAACCGTGGGGTGAGTTCAAGAGTCCGTCGCTACCAGCCTGATTGAGAATGCTGCAAGAGTTGGAGACCAACCATAATGGAAAGCTGTTTCCGCGATGAATCACATTATACACGTTACTTTGCCAGTGCCCCCGTAGCGTCGATCGATTCCCTCTCAGGTCAGAAGACGCTGAGTTTCCGGCTTCCGGTGAAATTTTTATGAATACTCTCTCCTCATTGATGCGGCAAATAGAACAACTAGGGACTTCCCGCTCGCAGCGCCAACAGGTTGCTAAGGTGCAACATGATGGTAGCAAACCACAACCAGACGCTCGCCCCGACACCTCTGTGCTCAACCGTTTTTTCCCGAAGAAATCCGATCGACCCAAAAGTTTGACTGCTTATAAAAGTAAAAATTCCCAATCCTACCTCAAAAATCAAGCTCGTTCCCCTCTGCTGGCGATCGTCGCCGTCATTTCCCTCAGCAGCACTCTGGGACACCGTTTTTACAACCAACCGAAACTAGATGTAGGCACAAAAGCTCCTCAGACAATTAAGGCCCCAGCTAGTGCGAAGGTCTCCGATCTCAAAACCACGGAAGAACAAAGGAAAGCAGCGCGGATTGGGGCGGTAGCGATATTGATGCTTGACGAGAATGCCGATCGCAAAATATATCAAGAATTGCAACAATTTTTGCAACAGGGGACTGAACTGCGACGGGCGATCGGTCTTTTGCCTTTGGCGAGGCCAGAATTGCTGTCAACTAAGGTTCAATTGTACCTGCGGAGCTGTCCAGAATGGGAGTGGCGATCGATTTTAGCGCAAGTGGGAGACGGTAGTACCACAGCTACGCCCTTGAGTCTGGAGTCCAGCGATCCGACGCAGCCGACGGGAAATCAATCTCAACAAGATGCTGTCGCTCAACTGCAAGCTTACAGTCGATCGGTCTCCAAGGTAGAATTCCAAAATCTGACAAACGCTATCTCCGAAGTTCGCCAGGGCTATCTTAACGCTGTGGAAGCGATGGAAACCAAATCGGTGTCCCGACTAGGACAGATTTATGATAATTCCCTGTTTGATTTGTCCGATACAGCTTGGCAGGAAACCCAAAAGGGTATGACTCTGGTAGCAAAAAAAATGCTGGCTCAAGGTATTCCCCAGGGTTTGCCCAAAGATATTTTAAAGGAAGCTGTGAGACTGCAAGTGGCAGACTCAGTGCCTGATGTATCGCAAAATTTTGCCATAGAAGCTTTAACAGCGATTTTACAGCCCAATCTGGTGCGAGATTCCCAAGAAACCAAACAGCTAGCTGAATTAGCAGCCCAAAAAGTGCAAGTGGTGACACTAGAAGTAAACCAGGGTCAGATTATTGTTGCAGAAGGACAAGAGATCTCTCAACAAGATTTCGTGTTACTGGACTATTTCGGTTTGAGTAGGCGGGGTGTGAATTGGTTGGGGCTAGGGGGCTTTGTCTCCTTAGTTGGGGCTGCCATTGCGATCGTCCTACTGGTAGAAAGGCATTATCGCTTGCGTCGCAGAGATCATTTGCTGCTGTTGCTGTTGACTTTGAGCGCACCTGTGTTGGTGAGTTTGGGGCTGCCTTGGACAACTTTGCCGGCGATCGGCATTTTAGCAAGCGGCTTCTACGGTTCGGCCGTGGGGGTTACGGTGGTGGGGCTGTTGTCACTGGTGTTACCCATTGGCTTGGAAATTGAGTTGATTCATTTGCTGGCTAGCGCGGCGGCCGGGTTGCTGGGGGCTTTGATGGCGGGCAGGTTGCGATCGCGCGAAGAATTGGCTCTCTTGGGCGTGGCGATCGGCTTGACTCAGGGCATCGTTTATCTGGTGGGGACAATGATTGCCAGCGTCGCCGCCGGCTCTATTTGGTACGTTGTGCTCGGTACCGTGGGTGCCCAAAGTTTAGCCGGTTTAGCTTGGAGCGTTGTAGCTCTGGGCATCAGCCCTTATTTAGAACACGTTTTTGACTTGATTACCCCCATCCGACTAGCAGAATTGGCTAATCCCAATCGTCCCCTATTGAAGAAGTTGGCTGCGGAGGCTCCTGGGACTTTTCAGCACACGCTGTTTGTGGCTAGTTTGGCCGAGGCGGCGGCGCGGGAACTTGGCTGTAATGTAGAGCTAGTTAGAACTGGTACATTATACCATGATATTGGCAAAATGCACGACCCGATGGGATTTTGTGAAAATCAAATGGGCGGGGGTAATAAACATGATGAAATTAATGACCCTTGGGCCAGTGCCGAGATTATTAAAAAGCACGTTAGTGAAGGCTTAGTGATGGCACGAAAACATCGATTACCGAAGGCGATTCAGGCGTTTATTCCTGAACACCAAGGGACGATGTTGATTGCTTATTTCTATCACCAAGCAAAGCAAATTGTGGCTCAGGAATCGGCAGATTTAAAAATGGCTGTGGCCGATGGGCATAATTCAACAACAACAACGTTGACTATGGAAAGTCGGGAAGTGAGGGAAGAGGATTTTCGCTACAATGGGCCGATTCCTCAGTCACGGGAAACTGGGATTGTGATGGTGGCGGATTCCTGTGAGGCTGCTTTGCGATCGCTCAAGGATGCCACTCACGAGGAGGCTTTGAGTATGGTTAACAAGATTTTGCGTGCTCGTTGGCAGGATAATCAGTTGATTGATTCGGGTTTGACGCGGGAGGATATGTCTCTGATTGCGGAGATTTTTGTGCGGGTTTGGGAACAGTTCAATCATAAGCGAATTGCTTATCCTAGTGCAGTTTTTACTCCGAGATAAGGGGAATTTGGATGGAAAGAGTGGTTTAATCATTCAACAACAACTAACTATACGATCGGTAATAGGTCGTAAGATTAAATGAACCGCGAAGGCGCGAAGGACGCAAAGGAAGAGAAAGAAGAAGAAGAAGAAGAAGAAGAAGATGCAGTTCTGACTTCGCGCTCTTTGTGTCTTCGTGGTTTAATCATTCCGATGCAACCTGATTTGAGCTAACGCGGATTTTTAAGATGGATATTATCCCTTGACTCCCGTCGCTGTTTCTGTGGGTACAATGTATTTTTGCAATATCAAAAATAGTCCTAAAACTGGTACTATGGAAATAATAGAACCCGCCGCCACTAAACGCCAATCTAAGGAAAATGTCCCGGCTAAATTAGCGACTCCTAGAGGCAAAGTATAATATTCTGGTCTGTCTAAAACTAGCAGCGGCCACAAAAAGTCACTCCAAGAGCCGATAAATACGAAAATCCCTAACGTGACTAATGCTGGCTTAATTGCTGGAATCATAATGTGCCACCAAATGCCTAATTCGCTACACCCATCAATGCGGGCGGCTTCTTCTAGTTCTTTGGGAACTGCGAGGAATGCTTGGCGCAGTAAAAATATGCCGAATGCTGATGCTAATCCGGGAAAAATTACCCCTAAATAACTGTTTTTTAGTCCTAGTTGTACAGTTAATACATATAGAGGAATCATCACGATTTGGAAGGGAATCATGATGGTGGAAACGATCGCAATTAAGATGGTTTCGCGGCCTAGAAAATTGAGTCTGGCTAAGGGATAGGCGGCCAGAGCACAAAATAGGACGTTGATGCTAACGGTGAGGGTGGCAATTAGGGTGCTGTTGAAGAGGTAGCGCCCGAAGGGGTTTGTTTCCCAAACTTTGATGAAGTTTTCTAGGGTGGGCTGTTGGGGCCACAGTTGGGGGGGAAATTCAAAGATGTTTTCGGCTGGGGATTTGAGGGATGTACTCAGCAGCCACAACAGGGGGAATAGCATTAAAAGGGCGATCGCACTCATCATACTGTACATCCACAGGGTCTGCCACTGGGAGGGAGTGCTGTTTGGGGAATTTGGTTTTTTAGTTTTGAAATTGTTCATTGTTGGGATATGATAATAAGTCCTTGCTTCGCGAGAAGCCTTGTTGTCCATAAGGGGATTTTTGGCATGAAACCGTTTATTTACGAAACAATGTACATTCTGCGCCCAGATTTGGGTGAAGAAATGACCGATCAGGCGATCGCGAAATATCAAACTATTTTGCGCGATCAAGGTGCGGAAAATATCGAAACCCAGCACCGTGGGAAGCGTCGTTTGGCTTATGAAATCGGCAAGCACCGCGACGGAGTATACGTTCAAATGAACTATACAGCGCCAGGGGCTGCAATTTTCCCTATGGAACGCGCCATGCGTTTGAGTGAAGAAGTGATTCGCTATTTGACAATCAAGCAAGATATCCCAGATGCACCTGAAGCGGAAGCCGAAGAAGTCGCTGCTGAGTAGGTTCAGGAGTTTGTAGTGAGGTCGGACACGGCAATGCCCAAGGAGTGTCAACTTAAGGTACAACCAATAGTCCGGCAGGGGTTGAAACCCCTGCCTCAAAGCTAAAGTCCTCTAAAAGAGGACGGCAGGAGTTGAGATTCTTCTCTTCAGTCCTCTTTGAG
>RDXH01000109.1 GCA_004292745.1 Oscillatoriales cyanobacterium
GGCTAGATCCGGTTCCCCTCCTGGGAGGGGCTAGGGGTGGGTCTCCTGGGAGGGGCTAGGGGTGGGTCTCCAGGGAGGGGCTAGGGGTGGGTCTCCTGGGAGGGGCTAGGGGGATATCTGTGACTGGGTTTGACCTTAAGTTGACACCTATGGGCATTGGGCTACCCCCCCCCCAAGGGGGGAATGGATGAGGGCATTGGGCATTGGGATACCCCCCCCTACCCCCCCCAAGGGGGGAATGGATGAGGGAATAGAGACAAATAACCAATAACAAATAACCAATAACAAATAACCAATAACAAATAACTTATTTATGCGTTTAAAATCCCTTGATGTTTTTCGCGGAATTGCGATCGCCTCCATGATCCTAGTCAACAACCCCGGCAGTTGGAAACAAGTTTATCCGCCACTAGAACACGCAGAATGGCACGGCTGCACCCCCACCGACTTAGTATTTCCCTTTTTTCTATTCATCGTCGGCTGCGCGATGTCATTTTCCCTATCCAAATACACTAAAACTCCTACAAAAATAGAAACAGCAGCATCAAAAACCACAGAAACACCGGAACAAACAGATACAGAAAAAAAACCTCTTGCTGATTCCTTCCCCCCTTGGGGGGGGTTGGGGGGGGTTCTTCTGACTTCCCCTCAAGGGGGTAAAGGGGAGTTGACTTCGCATCTTCCTTCTTCAAATATCTACGGGCGGATTGCGAGGCGCGCCACCATTTTATTTATATTAGGATTGCTGCTAAACACATCCTCGATCGCCCTTGACGTACTTCTCAACAGCGCCCCCATCGAAAACTTCGCTAAAATCCGCATTATGGGAGTATTGCAGCGGATTGGCTTAGCTTATTTCATAAGTGCGATCGCCATTATCAACCTCTCCCCCCGCCACCAAAAACTCCTCGCTATTGCCATATTATTCAGTTATTGGGCATTGTTAACCATAGTGCCTGTAGGGGGGTACAGCGCCGGTGAACTAACGCCAGAGGGCAATTTTGGAGGATATATCGATCGGCTAATTCTAGGCAGCCAACACCTCTACAAAGGTGGCCCCTTCGACCCCGAAGGACTCTTAAGCACCTTACCAGCAGTGGTAACAGTCCTCATCGGCTACTTTACCGGAGAATGGCTGCGAGTACAGCCAATCAAAACCCGCACCAGTATCAACCTAGCAATCTGCGGACTTTGTTGCCTAGTAATCGGCCATTTGTGGGGATTTTTATTTCCCATTAACAAACAACTTTGGACAAGTTCCTATGTAGTTTTTACCGCCGGTTGGGCTTTGCTATTGCTAGCAGTTTGCTACGAAACAATCGAAGTGCGCCGTTGGAAATGGGGGAGACTCTTTGAAATCATGGGATTGAATGCTATCTTTCTGTTTGTGGCTTCCGGTATTGTCGCCAGAATTCTGTTGAAAACTCATATTGGTAGTGGCGATAGCCCTCCAAGTACCTACACTTGGATTTACGAAAACTGGTTTTTGCCCTGGGCTGGGCCGCTGAATGGTTCTCTCGCATTTGCCATAACCGCGGTGTTATTTTGGTGGTTGATTTTGTATGGAATGTATCGCCGAGGTTGGGCAATTAAAATTTGAGTATGGGCCGTGGCAGTTTATATATATAATTTGTCAATACTTATCAAATATCTGGGCGAACCCACTCTAGATAAATCGCTCAGATACACTTCATAATTAAATCCAAATGATATTACATTATATGTAGATACAAGACTATTGTTATATGAGTCAGGCTTATGGTGGTTCGCTATTTGCCCAAGATGAAATGCAAGTAGCTGAACATCCAGCACTCAGTTCATTGCGAGAAGCTTTACTAGATTCCAAGATTAAGCCTTTAACAGTGGAGAGTCAAAAACCCACCCCGATTCTGATTCGTGGGGTTGAACGCAGATGTGCAATTTCTACCGATCGCAATTCAGAACAGGGACGACCTTTTGGTCTTTATGGCAACAATTTTGGAGTAGCTACCTCTGATGCGATCGAACAAGCCACAAAACCTCTAAACCCGCCTACAATCACAAACATCAGCTTTGATAGAAAAGATTCATAGGATGGAATTCCAGTGGGGATTTAGCGATGGAAACTAAGAGGCTATTCGGGACAACACTTTAGGTGAAAGATGAATAATTCCCACTTGGCGGCTGCTATAGCTCGCGAGCGAGCTTAAGCGGCCCATCATAAGTTGGGTAACTAACCTGTAGGTGGTTGGCAAGTAATGAATCATAAAACTTGACCATCAAAGATGGTTTGTCTATCATACATTTATAGCACTTACCCAAAAACAACGTATTTCTGTCAGTACGATACCGTTTTATTTTTAACCAGAGCGTGGGTAATTCCTAATTTACTTAGTTAACTATACTACAAACTGCTTAAAAAATAGACCGTACATACATAGAGAGATAGCGAATCTCTGCTGTATTCAGGGTATTAAATGTGTATATTGTTTGAAGTCGGTGGCAAATTATACTATGAGTCCCTGTGTTTGCAATTATGCCTACTTTTGTTGAAAACATTGCCAGCTTTTTACCGATTCGTGTCTTAAATTGTTTTGCTGCCGAGACTACTCCTCTTGCTGCTCCGGCTAGTGGATCTTTTGAGGCGGCGGTGTTGTTTGTTGATATCTCTGGTTTTACTGCTCTTACTGAACGTCTTGCTCAAAAAGGTTCAATTGGAGTTGAAGAATTAACGACTCATTTAAATGCTTATTTTGGTCAATTAATTGAACTAATCATCGCACACAAAGGGGATATTGTCAAGTTTGCTGGGGATGCTATGTTGGCGATTTGGCCAGCGGAAAGTATGTCTTTAGATTCAGCTACTTATTGTGCGGCGCAATGTGCTTTGGCGATTTTAAACGATCTGGGTAAATATCAAGCGGCAAATGCTGAGTTGCGATTGCATATGGGTATTGGGGCGGGTCAGTTACAAGAGTTTTATATCGGTGGAATCAATGGCCAATGGGAGTATCTGGTGGCGGGGGAACCTATTGCTCAAGTGGGGCTTGCAGAAACGGCTGCGGGTATCGGTGAAGTTTGTTTGTCTCTGACGGCTTGGGAGTCGATCAAAGACCAGTTTGTGGGAACATTATTAGCTTCAAATGTGGTGCGTTTGGAGGGATTTAATCTTTTAACTTGTGTGGCGGATCGAAGGTTGTTAAATATAGGTGAATCTGCTCCGATCGCGATTTATGATGAGATGCAAGAACGACTAGAAAGATATGTAAGTTTGGGGGTTTTGCAGCGGTTAAAAGTCGGTCAAACTGATTGGTTAGGAGATTTGCGGCGAGTCAGTGTGATGTTTTTGAATTTGCCGGGGATGGATTATGGCGCTGAGGGGGCTTTAGATTTTATTTCAACTATAATTAATGAAATTCAAAATATTTTGCAAGTTTATGAGGGGACTTTAAATAAGTTTTTGGTGGATGATAAAGGTAGTACATTGGTGATTGGTTTTGGTTTGCCACCGTTTTCCCATGAGGATGATTCGGTGCGTTGTGCGATCGCGGCAATGGCGTTATTGGAAAAGTTAAGAAGTTTAGGATTGCAACCAAAAATAGGAATCGCGACGGGTACTTGTTATAGCGGTGTAATTGGCAGCCAGCAACGGCGAGAATATACCATTATCGGGGCGGTTGTGAATTTAGCTGCGCGATTGATGCAAGCGGCAAAAGACGGAATTTTGTGTGATGAGCGTACTTTTGAGTTCGCCAAATCAAGAATACAGTTTGAGTCGTTAACTCCGATAAAACTTAAAGGTATCAAAGATGCCGTTCAGGTATTTTCTCCCCTTGGGGAGGTGCGTCAAGATTTGCCTTGGTGGATGGCAGGAAAAACGGCAAAGTCGATGGTGGGGCGGGAAAAAGAACGGTTATTGTTAAGGCATAAATTAGAGCAGTTGAAAGCGGGTGTTTCTGGGGTGGTTGTAATTTGTGGGGATGCGGGAATTGGCAAGTCTTGTTTGATAGAAAATTTGCTTTTGCAGGCGCAAGAATTGGGAGTGGGAAGTTTGGTAGGTGCGGGAAATGCGATCGCTCGCTCAAAGCCTTATCATGCTTGGAATGCGGTGTTTACTCACTTGTTGGATTTGTCTTTTTTAACTGATTTAGAGGCGAAAAAATCTCAGATATTAGATTTATTGGAGGATGAACCGCAATCGTTGGAAAAAGCGGCGCTTTTAAATGAGGTTTTGGGCTTAGATTTGCCCGATACGGAGGTGTCGGCTGCATTGGTGGGGGAGCAACGGGCGGCAGCGACGCGGGATTTGTTGGTGGAATTGTTGCAGGATTCGGTGAATCGCTCTCCTAAATTGCTGGTTTTGGAGGATGCTCATTGGTTGGATTCGTCAAGTTGGGCGCTGGTTTTGGCGGTGGCGCAGAATGTGAAACCGTTGTTATTGGCGATCGGGACAAGGCCGATTGGTGAGTCGGTGCCGGAGGAGTACGAGAAATTGCTGACGATAGAAGGGGTAGAACAGTTGCATTTGGAAGCAATAGCCGCTACAGATACCAGGGAGTTATTGTGCCAGCGTTTGGGGGTAAACAGTTTGCCCGATCGCGTAGTCGAGTTAATTGAGAAAAAAACAGAAGGAAATCCCTTTTTTAGTGAGGAGTTAGCTTATGGTTTGCGCGAGGCGGGGGTGATAGAAATTCATAATGGGGAGTGTCAAATTGCTGCGGGGGTTGGTAATTTGAATGAGCTCAATTTTCCGGCTACGGTGCAGGGGGTGATTGCTTCGCGGATCGATCGGCTTTCTCCTAGGGAACAGCTTACATTGAAAGTGGCAAGTGCGATCGGTCGGTCCTTTGGATTTCAGTTGTTGCGAGATATTCATCCGATCGAGGATGATAAGCCTGAATTGCCTACTTATTTAATGAAGTTACAGCGGTTCGATCTTACCCCGATGGAGACACCAGAGCCTGATTTGGGTTATATGTTTAAACATATTATTACTCAGGAAGTAGCCTATGGTTTGATGTTGTATTCCCAGCGCCACCAAGTTCATGCAGCTTTGGCATTGTGGTATGAAAAAACTTATGAAGAGTTGTCGGGGTTTTATACGATTTTGGCGCATCATTGGAGTAAAGCCCTGGTTCCAGAAAAGGCTATTTTTTATTTAGAAAAAGCAGGGGAGCAGGCGGTGCGATCGCACGCTTTGCGCGAGGCGATCAAGCTATTTTCGGAGGCGTTGGAGTGGTTGGCAACTTTGCCCGATACGGTGGAGAGAAAAGAGCAAGAGTTGCGTTTACACATTGCTTTAGGTGCGCCGTTAATGGCGATCAAAGGTTATGGTGCAGTTGAAGTGAAAAAAACCTACGATCGAGCCAGAGAACTTGGTCAAGAAGTTGGACAAGTATCACAACTGTTTTTTATTTTAAATGGTTTGGCTTTGTCTTGTTTTAGTCAATCAGATTTTCCAGCTTCTGTGGAATTTTGCAAGCAATTTGAAGCTTTAGCTCAAAGTACGCAAGAGCAGCGAATGTTCCCCATAGTTGGTCATTCATACAGTTGTAATTTATTCCATTTGGGTGAATTCAATCAAGCCCGAAATTACACACAATTGGCAATAGAAACTTATCGACCAGAAAACCATGAGTTTTATATCGCTAAGTACGGGCAAGATCCAGCAATGGCTTGTTTTTTGTTTGACTGTCTAGCTAACTGGTTGTTGGGTTATCCAGATGTTGCTATCCAGCGGAGTGAAGAAATGCTTGCCCTAGCGCAAAAATTATCGCATCCGTTTAGCTTGGCTTATGCTTTTAACTGTAAGGCTTGGTTTGCTTTATACAGTAAACAAGTGACAAACGCTTTACAAGCAGCCGATGCTTTAATGGCTGTGGCGGTTGAAAATGAGTTTCCTTTTTTTATCATGCTATCGAATTTGATTCGCGCTTGGGTTGCAATCCAACTCGATCAACCAGAAGAAGCAATTAATCAAATAGAAGAAACTTTAACAATGTGGAAGTCTGTGGGAGCAGTTTTAGCGAGGCATTGTCATTTAACTTTCCTGGCCGAAGGCTATGGTAAAGCCGGAAACCAGGCAAGGGCATTAGAAATTTTGGCTGAGTGCGTTGATGAAATAGAACGGACAAAAGAGTGTTTTTGGGAAGCAGAAGTTTATCGTTTGAAGGGTAAAATTTTATTAGATTTACACAAAGTAGAAGAGGCGGAAGAAAATTACTTTAAAAGTCTCGATGTGGCGCGCCGACAAGAGGCAAAGTCTTTAGAATTACGATCTACTGTGTCTTTGTGTCGCTTGTGGCAACAGCAAGGGAAAACTCTTGAAGCAAAAGCATTGCTGAGTGAGATTTATGGCTGGTTTACGCAAGGGTTTGATATGCCAGATTTGATCGCCGCACAACAATTGCTTGAGGAACTTTCTTAAAAAAAATGGAAGAAAAAGCTGGAGGTGACTTTTTAGCCTCTAGTATAAAACAAATCAACTGGCTGTAGCCCACCGACTGTATTTATTAGCAAATTCAGCAAAAAATTGTGTTATTATTATGAATCAAAAAATAGAAGCGGTTTCTGGGGTGTTTCCTCGCTCAGTTTTATCAGCAAGTCGAGCTGAATTTGGAGATGAAAAGGAGACGCAAAAGTCAAAACAACCTGCCATAAAATTGCTTGTGAAAGACGAGGGAAAAATTCCTGAAGATTTGCAGGGTCATGTCTTTATCATCGGACCGGTGGGGTCGGTAAATTCTCCCACTCAGCCTGGGACAGAAATTGTTTTTCCTGCCCGTGATGGTTCAACGGCTCTTTACAATGGCGATGGCATGGTTTATCGCTTAGATTTTAACGATATTGCTGCGGGAGTGAACTTTTCTTCTGCGTTGATGAAAACTTCCTGTTATTATGCTGATATCGCCACGTTTCGCCAAAAACAATTAAATTTTTACAATTTGGGGATTTTACGTTTTTCTGAAAAGTTGGGAGCTAGAAATCAGCTTAATACTGCTTTTTTACCAATGAAATTTTCTGAAGAGGAAGGCTATCGTTTGCTGGCAACCTGGGATATAGGTCGGCCTTACGAAATTGACCCTGAAACTCTGGAAGTTATTACGCCTGTGGGGAGTAATTCGGAGTGGCGTGCGATGAATCCTTTAATGGCAGATTTGCCGTTTCAACCGCCATTTCCCTTTCCTCTGGTTCAAGGTTCAGCCCATCCTTGTTTTGATTTTCACACAAAAGAAATGTTTACGGTCAACACGGGTAGGTCTTTAACGACATTTATCTCACAATTACGACCAGTAATTTATGGCGTATTGGATACTATAAGTTTGATAAAACCTCACCCTCCTGAAGATATCATTATCCAGCAACCAAGAGAAGCAGAAGAAGAGAAACAAGCAACCTCCGAAAACATTTTTGATAAAATTAGCGGTTTTTTCAGAAATTTAATTTTTGCCATCTACAATTTGTTCCAAGCGTTCAATCCGTTTAGCAATTTCACCTACTTAGTGCGCTGGGATGGTAAAGGAAATCTTCAAAGATGGCAACTGGTAAAAACAAATGGCTGCCCGGTAAAAATTGAGCAAAGTCTACACCAATTTGCAATAACGGAAGACTATATTATCCTGATAGATACGGCATTTAAAATGCTGATAGAAGAAATATTGCCGGCGGGATCAGGGAAAAAATATAAAAGTGTCGAGAAATTTTTAAGAAATTTAATAGACCGGCAACAATTAGCAGACAATCGCGTTTATATTATTCGTCGGGATGCGCTAAAACCAGACAAGAAAAAAGTTCGGGTGCAAAAAGCGATAATTCCTCGCGGTACAAATCATTTTATTGCCGATTACAAAAATCCCAACCAAGAAATTACGCTCCACATGGCAAATATGGGTACTTGGGATGCGGCGGAGTGGATTCGAGATATTGACGAATCAGTGTTGACATCGAGCGAAATTGACAATTTAGAAAAACTTTATGGGGTGATTTCTGGCCCAACAGATATAAGCCGACTTGGATGTCATATCGTTAATGGAGAAACTGGCGAATTAATCCGCTCGGATTTAACGGCTTTATACGAGGATTGCAGCCCAAATACATCTGAGGAAGAACCAGAGTTTAAAAAAGAAGGCAATGGTTATTCTCAGTATACTTGGGGACCCGCATTATTTACTTGTGCGGACACGTCAAAACCTTTGCAAGATATTTATTGGAGTTGTTTGGGATGTTGGCCGGAGTTACTCACAAAACATGGTTTGAAACTGTACAAGAACTATAAATATCGAGACGTACCAGAAGATGAAGTTATTCACCTAACAAAAGAGGGAATTAAATCAAACTTGCTTCGCTTGCATATTCAGCCATTAACCAGTGTTAGCGAGTCGGAAAGCCGTTTGGAAATTCAAGATGTCTATCAGTTTCCGAGTAATTCATTTGGGACTTCACCGCAATTTGTGCCCCGTGCTGGTGGGACTGGAGACTCAACGGATGGTTATCTTGTTTGTGTTGTGCATCATGGCACTGATGAGGAAACAGATAATGGTAATGAAATTTGGATTTTTGATGCGGCAAATCTCAAACAGGGGCCAGTTTGTCAGCTATGGCATCCACAACTTAAACTCGGTTTTACTGTGCATACAGCTTGGTTGCCAAAAATTGCTAAACGCACAGCAACTTACAAGATCCCTGTTGAACAAGATTATCAAGATTTAGTTGCACAGCAGCCGGCCGAAATTCAGGAATTATTTGAGAAGGAAATTTACCCGCATTTTAAATCGAAAAACCCCTGAGTGTGAAGGGCGATAATGACAGAATAAAAAATCATATCGTTGACAGTTGCATCGTCAGGTGATTTAACCTTTCTAGAATACTCTTGACACAGAGTCCGAGAATAGAGATCTGAATACAGGAAGATGCTACCGGATTTGATGTTATTCAAAAATCAGCTAGGATAGAGATATTAAAAATAGGTAAGCTACTATGATCTCCACACTACCTATCGTTCATAGCGACCCCGAAATTTTAGGGGGAACTCCTGTCTTTATGGGTACTCGTGTCCCGATGAAGACCTTGCTTGATTATCTCGAAGCTGGTGATTCGCTCAATGAGTTTCTAGACCATTTCCCTAGCGTCAGACGCGATCAAGCGATTTCAGTTCTCGAATTGAGAAATTACGACGGCCCAAATACCTAAATCCCTCCCAGCTACAGGATTTTGCCCCTAAAAGTCGATCGCCCGCCACCGAATCCCTAACTACAAATCAGCCCCACCCGCTAAAATTAAACAAAGAGACGTAAAGAGGCAGGCCCTGTCAATGATCCCAACAGTTATAGAACAATCCGGTCGTGGCGAACGCGCCTTTGACATTTACTCGCGACTCCTGCGCGATCGCATCGTCTTCTTGGGCCAACAGGTAGACTCAGAATTGGCTAACCTGATTGTTGCCCAATTACTATTTTTAGATGCCGAAGACCCAGAAAAAGATATCTACCTCTATATCAACTCCCCAGGGGGTTCGGTGACAGCAGGTATGGGCATTTTTGACACCATGAACCACATCCGCCCCGATGTGTGCACCATTTGTCTCGGTTTAGCCGCCAGCATGGGCGCTTTTCTGTTGAGTGCAGGCGCCAAAGGCAAGCGGATGAGTCTGCCTCATTCCCGGATTATGATCCACCAACCCCTAGGGGGAGCTCAGGGACAAGCAACGGATATTGAAATTCAGGCTAAAGAGATTTTGTACCACAAACGCCGCCTGAACGGATTTTTGGCAGATCATACCGGTCAGCCTCTGTCGCGTATTGAAGAAGATACCGAACGGGATTTCTTCATGTCGGCGGAAGAAGCAAAGGACTACGGTTTGGTAGACCAAGTGATCGATCGCCGTCCTTCTGCAACTCGCCCGATCGCCGCCGTTGCCTAAATTAACAATTAAAAATCAAAAATGGGGAAATATTTTTGATTTTTAACTGTTTTTTGCACACCCAATACAGAAGGTAGAATTTCCCAAAATTCTACCTTCTGTGTCCCATCCCCTACTTATTTAAGAATTGGGATATGAGAATTTCTAACTTAAAAAAGTGGCGGGGGAACTCCGTCACTCAAAAAAGCCTTTGAAAAAAAGGAAAAAGAAGCCTGCGGTCTAACTGTACTCAGTTGACCGTCAGGTTCGTTCACGGTAAAGATTCCAGATATTGCAGAAAGTCAAACAATTCCTCCCTACTCAAGAAGTGTCGCGCTTCCTTACCGTAACCTTGTTTGAGATAATCCTTTCCTTGACTGGGACTCCAGCCCAAGCGCTTGATTTCATCAGTGGTTCTGCTGTAGATTTCCAGGTATTCTAGGAAGTCTACCAACTCGCCCGCAGACAGCAGTGCCTGGGATAGTTTACCGTAATTTTGTTGCAGACAGTCAGTTTCTTGTTTTTTAGTCCATTTCAGGCGCTTCATCGTGGCTTCCACTTGGGCGATCGTCTCAGAAATATCCTCGATCGCATCACTCGGAATCCCAACAGCAATTGGTTCCAACTCCCGGACTTCGGCAGCGCCCTGTAAAATTTCAGTTTGGCTAGCCCTTGGCATCTCCCGTTCCTGAATCGGTGCGCCGTAGCTGGAAGACAGCCAAGCATCGGAGTCAAATTCCTCTCTAGAGGCTGTCACCGTTCGATCGACCATTGGCGGCAAAGCTTCCGGTATCGGTGCGATCGCCTCTTCGATTAATGGCGATGGACTATTGACAAAATTGCTTTGATGTGGTAATGCAAAATTGTCAGTAGTAACAGGCCTTTCTAACACAGGAGGTGCCACGGGAGCCGGAGGTGCTACGGGAGCCGGAGGTGCTACGGGATGCGGAGAAACATGGGCGATCGTCGGAGGTTGAGCCGGATCAAATCCGAGGACAGCGAGCGATCGCAACCGAGCGCGGTCCTCAGCATCCTCAACCGACTCAGCAGCCGACATACCTGTAGCGAGAGTTTTGCCATCAACCTGAAGCAGACAGCGAACCACAAACTTGCCATGATGAACAGTCAGCAATTCACAGATTAACTGTCCAGTGGGATAAAGGGCGCGAAATTGAGCAAACATAATGTTTTGACCCCGAAACCAGATGGGGCTTATGGCTTAAGTGTAGTACAATCAGCAAGAAAACAATTTTCTGAAAGCACCTATTCAACATACAATAAATTAAAGGTGAATCATCCGCGCAACCTTTCACGCCACTAAACCCCATGCCACATCCCGCGGTTTAAGCTAACAGCCACCGTCAGGTCATTTCTACCTATCGGAAATGGCAAAGCAAGTAAGCAAAAGTAGTAAGGGTAAGAGACAATTTTCTGCAACGTCAGAAGTCAGTTGAAGACAGACAGCAGAAAAATTGCCACCAGCAGAGTCGGGAGAGAATTTCCTAAAAAAATCCCGCGCTCAAACTAGGTGGTTGTGCTTGTCTACACCTAACTAACCCGCGCCAGATCTTGGGCGTGTAAGCACAGCGAAAGCGGGAAAGAGCGTGGCCGATTTCGCCAAAATTAGACTAATTGCTGGAAAAAAGAGGATCGATCGCTACATGGAATTTTCTATCGCTGCACTGTTGGCAAATTTTACAGAAGACAAATTAGTGGCTCCCAAAGCATTAGAGAAAAAACTCGATTGCAATGATGTCACCAGTCAACTCAAACTTCAAATCGCATTAGAAGCTCTAGAGAAAATTGGGATTTTAGTCAAAGACAAAGGTCGATATCGTCGAGTAACTGAAGACGATGTGGTAGAAGCAAAACTGCGCTGTTCGAGCAAAGGATTTTGCTTCGCAATTCAAGACGCCGAAGGTTCAGAAGACGTTTACGTGCGAGAAAGTCATCTCTCAACAGCATGGAATGGCGATCGAGTCTTAGTCAAAATCATCAAAGAAGGTAGCCGCCGCCGTTCCCCCGAAGGCGAAGTGATGTTGATACTCGAACGCGCCAACCCCTCGGTACTCGCCAGAGTCAAGCAAACAGCAACCCCCACCGGCCGCCTCAGCTACAGAGCAATTCCCCTAGACGATCGCCTGCTATTTGAACTAGACTTACTGGCAAACGGCACCAATCTCGAAGAGGCGATCGACCACCTAGTACACGTCGAAGTCAAACGCTATCCCCTCGGCACCCATCGCCCAGTCGGAAAAGTAGTACAGGTACTAGGTTCCGACGCCGAAGCCGCCGACGACCTCGACATAGTATGCTGCAAACACGACTTACCGCGATCGTTTCCCCCAGCAGTCACCAAAGCAGCCGAAAATTTACCCAGCAAACTCAAAAAAACCGACATCAAAAAACGCCTAGATTTGCGTAACATTCTCACAGTCACTTTCAGCAACAACGAACTGGGAGAAATCAACAGCGACAAAAATGATGATGTCCCAGAAACCGAGTCAGAAACTTTCTCTCCCACAGCCGAAAACGAATTCGATCCAGCCTCATTCCTGTGGGACCCGCCTGTGGAACGTGCTCTCTCCATTGAAACCCTCAAGTCGGGAGGTTGGCAAGTCGGAATTCACATCGCCGACGTCGCTGAGTACGTGCAACCCGAAACCCCGATCGACCGCGAAGCCCGCAAGCGAGGCACAGCAGCCCATCTGGGAGACAAAATCATCGCCGTCCTACCATCGATCCTCAACGAGCGCTGCTCTTTGCTACCAGACACCGAACGGCTAGCCTTCAGCGTGTTGCTCACCCTAGACGAATCAGGAGAACTGGCTGAATACTCCATTCAAACCAGCGTCATTCAAATTGACTACCAGCTCAGCTATCACCAAGCAGAAGCAATTCTAGCATCGACCTCCGATGACGAAACTCAGCCTTTATCCACAGCCCTTCGTCCTTTCCTAGAGCAAATCTCCGCAGCCTCCCAGGCCGCCAGAAAGGCGAGGCTCCAGCGAGGAGCTTTTGAACTAAATTTGCCCGACGCCAACTCTCACTTCGACGACGAAGGGGAATTGGGAGCATTTGCGATCGCCCCCCCAGCCCAGTCTGCCGTATCAGAATTAGTGGTACTCGCCAACCAAGCCGTAGCCACCCACCTGCAAGCCCTGGGAGTCCCCGGAATTTACCGCGTCCAGCCCATGCCAGATCATGCAGACATTCAAGAGTTCATCAAACTTTCCAACAACCTCGGAGGCGAACTGTACCTAGAAAACGAAGAAGAAGTTCTGCCCATAGACTTTCAGCGATTTACCCAGCAGTTTGCCGGATTGAAATCCGAAAGAGTGCTCACCTACCTGCTGGAAGACACCATGAAGCCAGCGGTTTACAGCACAACACCCAAGCCACACTTCGGTTTAGCTTTGGCAGAAGGTTACACCCGCTGTACTTCCCCACTGTCTCGCTATGCCGATTTACTCGTGCTGCGATTGTTGCAAGCAGTATTCGAGCAAGGCCGCAGCAGCCGTACCACACGGGCCAAGGAAAAAGTTGACCTGCACCATTCCTCCTGTCACGGCCAAATTACTTGGAATGTTCTCCCCCCAGACTTACACCACGAATTTGAGACAGAATTTGCATCGGTGGTAGTACACTTGACAGAAAGGGAAAGGGTTGCTGAGGACGCTGAAAGCGATTTGCAAGGCTTGAAGAAAACCGGATTGATGAAAGAACGCACCGGTCAAACTTTCCAGGGTTTGATTACAGGTGTACAATCCTATGGTTTCTTTGTAGAAATTGAGGTGCGGCCGCCGGAGAGTGAGATTCTGCGAGTTGAAGGATTGGTGCACGTTTCTTCCTTGAAGGATGATTGGTACGAATATCGATCGCGCCAACAAACTCTCGTCGGTCGCAAAAACCGCAATCAGTACCGTTTGGGCGATCGGGTAGAAGTTCAAGTCAAGAGTGTGGATTACTATCGCCAGCAAATTGATTTAGTAGCAGTTGGTGGCGGCAGTCAAGCTTTTGATGATGATGAATAGTCATTAGCGGTGCCCTGCCCTTCGACTCCGCTGGCTGAACCGCGTAGTCGAAGGGTCATTAGTCATTAGTCATTAGTCATTAGTCATTAGTTATTAGTTATTAGTTATTGGTTATTTCCTGCAAATAACCAGTAACAAATAACCAGTAATGATGAATCTTAACTAAAATAATTAGTTACTCGCTTAAAAAATACAAATAGGTTGAATCATCTCGCCAGCCTGCACAATATCCAACAGGGAAGCCATAGGGAGCATCCCGATTTTGTATGGGCTATAGCATTTCGGCAGATAAGTTATTGGTTAAAAGGAAGGATTTACTACCGCAATGCTATAGCCCATACCGATATATTTGCAAATTCGGGATGCTCCCAAGCCATATCTCTATTTGCTGACATAAATTACCTTTGCAGAGTTGAGAATTTCTTGTTTTCTAATCCAGTTAATACTTTGTTCGATACATTGTTTGCTAAGGATATCAGGATGTAGCCGGAAACGATATTCCTCCCTAAGCGATTGAAACCTAAATCTAACTGAATCCTTGGCATGATACTGCTTCCCAAAAATACGGCAAATATTATATATTATAATGATTTCACCACCTCCAAGGGTAGTCCTAGCACCTCTGCAATTTGCTCATCCTTCAATCCCAACTGTCGTAATTTACCAACCATTTCAATTTTAACTTGATTCGTGCTGTCCTGGAAGTCAGGAGTTTCAGACCGAGTTTTATCTGGAGTAGTAGTGGGTAGTTCTGAGCAAGCATTGATATAGTTAATTGTATTGCTATGACCAAAATGAGTATTATTATTACGATCGCCAAAATTTATATTCAGATTCAATTGCCGTTCTAGGACAGATTTAAGATTATATTTATCCACTGATTCATCAAAAACATCAGATAACATTTGCAAAAGCTTGTAACCTACATCCTTAGCATGACCCGCCGTACAACCGTAAGTATCTGCAATATCAGAATACTTACAAATTGCAAGATATGGGCAGTGTCCATCAGTAGGGGGGTCGGAGAACTATGGTTAGTATACCCGACTTTATCCGTCTTTATCAGTCTTTTTCCGCCTTGCATCGCGATTTTAGAAATACCCGTCTTTTTCCGTCTTTTTTCGCTTTGCAGTTTTTCGCGATCGGTCTATGATAAGGAAGAGCTAAAAAGCAGGTTGGCTGGAGGAAGTGGCTGTGATCCCCAGGTCCTCAACAGACAGCGATAGTGGCAATTTGAGGAAATCAGTATTTTAAGAGGGCAGACTATTGCCCACTGACATAATGAAATAAGCATAGCTTTTTTGTTAAAAATTATCAAGTTGCACTACAAAACTTCCTTAATCTAGTCTGCATAATATCAATAGACCTCTTGCAAAAAAAATCTATGCTATAATAAAAGATTTTCAATTTAATCCCCCTAGAGCTAACTCATAATTATAAATTGCTGATAACAAATTACAACGCAGACCATAACGGCGACGACGATTCCGATAACGACTCGACAATATTTTAAAAATTTTCAGACTCCGGTTAACGTGTTCAATGACAATTCGTTCTTGTGCTAGAGTTCGATTGTAGTCTTTTTCTAAGAGAGAAAGTTTCCCATTTTTAGGTTTCTTTCTAGGAATATAACTATTGGAATGATAATCTTTTATGCCTTGATACCCACTATCTTGTAAGCTATCTGTTTCGGGATGCAAATGAATTTTACTTTTTTTAAACAAGCTAAAATCGTGGCAATGTCCTTTCCCAAAAGCAGTGCAAATAATTGCTCCTGTCTCTTGATTAATGACCAATTGAGTTTTGAGGGTATGACATTTGGAAATATCATATTTGGCGGAATCATAGGCGTGGGTGTTGATGCTGCCTCTGGGGCGATGAATAATTATCAGCCGTCCTTGTCTGTTGTCATGACCAAAAAAGAAGGATGTCAATAAACGCAGGCGCAATGGGGGATAAAAAAGGCGTTTATAATCATACGCCTTTTCAATTTATGACCTTGCGGCGAACGGGAGAAAGGATTAGAAGGAAGACTGGTTTTTGTATTCTATCAATTTGAGCCTTTTGTATGCTTGTTCAGGCATTTGCCTTTTATCTTTTTGCTGGAATTCTTGTGGTCAGTGCCTTGATGGTCATTACGGCGCGAAATCCTGTGCATTCTGTTTTATTCCTGATTTTGGCTTTTTTTAATGCGGCGGGTCTCTTCATTCTTTTGGGGGCTGAGTTTTTGGGTATGATTCTGGTTATTGTCTATGTTGGGGCGGTTGCGGTTTTATTCTTGTTTGTACTGATGATGCTGAAAATTGAT
>RDXH01000110.1 GCA_004292745.1 Oscillatoriales cyanobacterium
AAAAGATTGATCGCCCTTAAAAGATGTAGGCGACTCAAGTCGCAGCCACGTTCCTCCCCATGTCTAAAGCCAGGGGCTTCCCGCTCGTTTTTCGGTGATGCTCTCATGATGCAGTCCCAGAGATTTGCTGCAACTACTCTTTCTTCTTGTCCAATAATTTCTGCTTCTCTCAGTACCTTTGTGAGATCTTTCCATAAATTGTAACCGACGTAGCGACTTAGGTAGCCCACTGTGTAACCGCGGGCGATCGGATCGTTTTGCTGAATTTCTTGGTATGTCCAAGACTGTAAAACACCGCGAATTATCGCTTGCTGCAACCGAGTCAATGATTTTTTGGTTGATTTTTCTACCAAATTGTCCACAAGATTAATGGCTTCTTCTATGGTCATAGCTTTAGCTGTTTAGTGATTTGTAGTCGATACTTGATTTTCTGAAATAGCAATTTTCAATAGATCGGGTATAACTTTTTATATCGATTCCGGTTGTATCGGAATTATTTAACCGCAGAGTACGCAGAGGAAGCAGAGTAGGGGGAGAGAGAGATGAATGGTTCCGAAATCAAGGGATTTGATATTACTTGTCCATCACCAAGTATGGATTGCTTTGCGATCGGACCCATGAAAATCGCTATGTTTAAGTTATACATGATTTGACTTAAATTTGATAGTTTGTCCATTTATTGAAATATATTTTTACAAATATGAGTTTTATGAATTTAAATTTATGACTTTTATGAATTGACATTAGGAGCAGAAAACCCGCCCCTACAAATGAAATGTACATTTAATCGACCTTTGACAAGCTATAATTGTTGAAAGATCGGTAATTTATATGTGCTGAAAACTATATGATCAAAGCAGATTATCAACAGGCTTTGAAACAGATAGAAACTGGAGATTTACCAGGGGCGCTGCAAACTCTCGATCGCATAATCAAAAAAAATCCTAAGTTAACAGAGGCTTACCACAAAAGAGCACAGGTGCGCCAAAAACTCCAGGATTTCAAAGGTGCGATCGCAGATTATCAAGAAACCATGCGTTTGCAGCCACTGGCAATGTCTTTTGGGGAACGGGTTTCAATTCAATCGCAGATTATTACCCTCCAAAATGCGATCTCAGACACGCGCTTGTTAAAATCGGCAAATCACCTGGAATCTCCGCTTTTCTTCAAGGAAGCGCGCGATAAGGTCGATCGCGGTGAATATTCCGCAGCTTTATTAGACCTCGATTTGGTGTTGCAAATGTCGCCCGATCGCGCAGGAGCTCTTTGTCAGCGCGCCAAGGCTTACGCATATCTGGGAAATGCCAAATCAGCCGTTGAGGATATCATAAGGAATAAGGAATAAGGAATAAGGAATAAGGAAGAAGCAAGAAGGAAGAAGGACACTTATAAACTGATACACTTCGACTACGCTCAGTGTCCAATGCCCAATTCCCAATTCCCAATTCCCAATTACCAATTCCCCATTCCCCAATTCCCAATTCCCAATTCCCAACTACTTAATCTTATTCACATAGCCCCACAAACTATAATCTCGACTCAGCCAACCCCGGAAAAATGCCATCTGACTTGGGTCTTCTTGCACCCGTTTGTAGCGATAAATAATCCGTTCATTAATCATTTGCAAAGCGGTATTTCTGTTGTTTGCACTTTTGAGCGCTTCCTTTGTGCGACTATCAAAAATCCCCGTTTGTGGCAATCCTAACGCTTGTTGAAGAAAGGTAATTGAGTTGTTAATTCCAAAGTTAACCGCCGTGTCAAACATGACGATCGCCAAAGTTGGGTGCATTGTTCCCGAAAGACTCGAATCCCAGTAATATTTATAAATTTCTAGGAGCTCTGCTTCCGACATCTGCGTCACATCTAGGGGTGGCAGCCCGCGACTGTATCGGTAAGCATTATATTCGGTTTGCAGAATCCCTCGATAAGTTCTGCCACCCTTGTCTGCGGGGTGATCGCTGAACCCGCCCTCAAAATATAGGGTAAAGTAAAGGGCTGTTTGAAATATTTTCTGCCGAAAGTTGGCTGTCTGCTGCTGTGCCACCGTCTTTTGGGCAAAGGGCAAGGGAATTGCCAGACTTAACAAAAGTAAGCCCAGTAGGAGGTTTGGTCTCCACTTAATTTTCTGTTGACGCTGTGATCGTTGCTTGTCGTTCATAAATTCCCTGTCCGATCGCCCGTAGTTCCGCTAAAACTGCTACTCTGCAAAATAATATAGATTCAACCTTTAACTTGATAGCACAGATAGGCAGCGAAGATGAATCCCGATTTCCACAATCAGTCTGAAACACCCAAATTGGAAGATGCTGCATCTCTGACAATCCTGGCAGAAAAATATTACTCTCAAGGTAATTTAGCAGAAGCGATTGCCACTTGTCGCCTCGCACTGGAATTACAACCGGATTGGGCTCCAGCTTACGTGACAATGGGCAACGTCCACCAAGCCAATGGGCAACTTGATGAGGCGATGCGGCTGTATTCTGAGGCGATCGCCCTGAATCCCGACTTTGCCGAGGCCTATGCTAATTTGGGGAGTATGCTCTACAAACAAGGGCTGTTTGTAGAGGCGATTGTCAATTACCAAAAGGCGATCGTCCTCAAACCGGATTTAGCACCAGCTTACTGGAATTTGGCACTCACACTCAAGCAGCAAGGGCAATTTGATGCGGCGCTTTCCTACGAGCAAAAAGCTCTCGAACTCAAGCCCGATCTGGCTGAGGTAGATTTTAACCTAGATTTGGGAGATAAATTGGCGGGGGAAGGTAAGCTGGATGAGGCTGTGGCTGCTTGGCAACGGGCGATCGACCTCAAGCCGGATTTACCAGAAGCATACTGTCAAATAGGCATAGTTTTGCGCTATCAAGGCCAATTAAAAGAAGCAATTCCCTATTTCGAAAAAGCCTTAGAAATTAAACCAGATTTTATTCCCGCTCACCAACATTTGTGTGCCATTCTCAGAGATACCAGCGATTTATCTCAGGCGCGGCAAGCTGTTCACAGATACAGTCAAATGTGCGGTGAAAACGATCCAATTATGACCGCAATTTACTTCGTCAGTACCTATCAAGTGTCGGGGCTGAATCAAATTGCTAAAGATAGATTTTTAGAACTAGAATCTTACTTGGAGCAAAACTTAGACCCAGTTAAAGCAGTTGAAATTAAATCGCTGTATGCCAATTTCTTGTTTAGTACGCCCTATTTGCGAGATGATGTGGCAGTCAATTCTCAACTTTACAGAAGAATTGCCCAAAAGTATATCGACCAATGTATCAAACCTAATTTTCCCGAAGTCACTCACTACAGTCTAAAAACAACGGCGAGGGCTGGTAAACTAAAAATCGGGTGTTTGTCCAATCACTTCCGTCGCCATTCTGTGGGTTGGTGCAGTGCTGACATCCTTCGCGAATTGTCGGCGATCGCGAATTTGCATTTGTACGCTTCCGAAAGAATTGTTCCTGATGACCAAACCAAAAAGTTTGAAAGTTTTGGCAAACTAACTTTGCCCAAAAATTTTGCCAACGGAATGTCTAATTTCTCAGAAATTATCGCTCAAATTAGAAGTGATGAATTAGATGTTTTAGTTGATTTAGATTCTCTCAGCGTACCAGTTCATGCTGATATTCTCTACGCCAAACCCGCAGCAGCTTGTGTGTCATGGTTGGGATTTGATGCGGCTTACATATCACCAGCAAATTATTTTCTTTCTGATTGGCACTCGCACCCAGCAGGTAGGGAAAAATATTATGATGAGCAGCTAATTAGGATGCCTGATTCCTTTGTGGCGTTGTCGGGTTTTCAAAGGTATGGAGTCAATCCAGTGGCCTTGAGAAGGTCGAATCGGATTGGTTTAGACCAGATAGTTTACCTGTGTGTCGCTCCGGGTAGAAAATTTAATTCCGACTTGGTGAAAGCACAGGTGGCTATTCTTAAACAAGTGCCAAATAGTGTCTTGATTCATAAAGCTTTAGGCGATAATGCGGTGTTTCAAGCGGCTTATCACCAAGTTTGCGAAACTGAAGGAGTTAGCAAGCACCGGATTAAGTTTTTGCCACGGGTTGCTACGGAGGAAGAACATAGAATTGTCTATTTGCTGGCCGATGTGTTGTTGGATTCTTATCCTTATAATGGTGGGACTCACACCTTAGAGGCTTTGTGGTTTAATTTGCCTGTGGTTACTCGAATTGGAGAGCAGTTTTTATCCAGAATGGGTTATTCGTTTTTACAGACTTTGGGAATTACCACTGGGATGGCTTGGTCTTGGGAGGAATATGTGGAATTTGGGGTAAAATTAGGTCAAGATAGTGAATTACGAAACGGGGTGAAAGCGCAGTTGGCTAATTCTAAGAAAGCGGAAAATTTGTCGCCTTTGTGGAACCCTAAAAAGTTTGCGGGAGATATGTACGCACTGTTTGAAAAACTGTGTTAAATATAGATTTAATCTCAAATATCCAATCTCAAATCTGATGGCTTTACCAACTATTAAGTTTCTGAAACAGCCGACTTCCCAAGATTGGAACAGGCGATCGCCAATTTAGATACTATCTTATTAGACCATTCTCACTGCGAGCGCAAGGCGGCTGGGGTAGCATTGAATTTAATGTTTCGCTACCCGGCTCATGCTAAATTGGTGAGGATGTTAACGGCGATCGCCCGCGAAGAATTAGAGCATTTTGAGCAAGTCAATCAGCACTTGGAAAAACGTAACATTGCTTTGGGCCCCTTGGGGGCTCCTCCCTACGGTGCTGGTTTGTCTAGCCAAATTCGGAAGCAAGAACCGGATCGACTTTTGGATTCTTTGCTGGTTTCTGGTTTAATCGAAGCGCGGAGTCACGAACGGCTGGGACTGCTGGCAGATAGTTGTGTCGATGGAGAATTAGCTAAATTTTACGGGAGTTTGATGGTTTCGGAAGCTCGCCATTATGGTGTATATTGGATTTTGGCAACAACTTATTTCGATCGCTCTGTTGTCGATCGGCGGCTGGAGCAATTATCCTTAGTTGAGAGCGAGTTGCTGGCAACTCTTCATCCAGAACCGAGAATTCATAGCTAAATATAGGGTGTATTAAAGTGCTGTAATATCAATTCCGGTTGTATCGGAATGATTTAACCGCGAAGGCGCTTATGACGCGAAGGAAGAGAAGAGAGAGTTTAATAATTCCGATGAAGAGAGGATTTGATATAACACACAAACTTATGGCAATTTTACTTAGTTTCTAAAGTGACTGAAAAATATGATTTACGAAAACCAATGAAAACCCAATATCAGGATTTTTTAATTCGTTCCTGGGAAACACGCGACCGGGCTGATGCTTTTCATGTAATTCGCGATGTCTTATTGGAGTACGGTTTAAGATCCGAGCCTTTCGGAGCCGATCGAGATGTGTATGATGTAGAATTACATTATCATGCCAAAGGTGGAGAATTTTGGGTGGTTGAACGGGAAGGAGAAATCATAGGAACGGCGGCATACTATCCCATTGAACGGGGCAATAATGCTGTGGAAATTCGCAAAATGTATATTTTGCCGGCAGCCAGAGGACAGGGTTTAGGAAAATTTTTACTGCAACAATTGGAAACTAAAATTGCTAGTTGTGGCTTTGATGAAATCTGGGTCGAAACTGCTAGCGTTCTCACGGAAGCTGTTAATATGTATGAAAAAAACGGATATCAACCGACAACTGGTGTAGAGACGCAAAGGTGCGATCGGGTTTACAAAAAAGTAATCAAAGCAGAAATAAAGGAATAAAAAAATCAGGCCTAGGCAACTCCGGCCACAAATCGGAATTATTAAACTCTCTCTTCTCTTCCTTCGCGCCTTCGCGGTTAATATCAATTCCAGTTGTATCGGAATGATTAAACCTGACTAGAACACTCTTGACACAGAGAAAGAGAAGAGAGAAATAATAATTCCGATGTCAACGGATTTGATATAAATCATTCCAATACAACATAAATTAATATCAAGAGTGTTCTAGAAAGGCTCAATCATGACCATGCAACCACAATTTGTATCGCTGCTTAATCTCTTTTTTGTCGCAGAGGAATCTCGATCGCAAATTCGCAACCTTCTCCCAATACAGAATTGCAAAAAAGCTCGCCACCGTGTTTTTCGGCGATAATTGACATGGAAATTGCTAAACCTAAACCAGTTCCCTTACCCACTGGTTTAGTGGTAAAAAATGGATCGAATAAGTGCTTCTTCACATCTTCGCTGATACCAGGGCCACTATCCCTAATCCGAATCGCCACGCAGTTATTTTCGGTTACTGCTGTGCGAATCGTAATTTCGAGATTTTTGGCTGTATTTGCCCGATTTCTGGCCTCCGCAGCGGATTTTTCCACCTCCATTTCTATGGCATCGATGGCATTACTCAACAAATTCATAAATACTTGATTTAACTGACCGGGATAGCACTCTACTTTGGGTAAATCACCGTATTGTTTAATCACATTAATAGGAAGGCGCTCTGGTTTATTTTTGATGCGGTTTTGCAAAATCATCAACGTGCTTTCTATCCCTTCGTGAATGTCCACTTTTTTCATTTCGGCTTCGTCAAGTCGGGAGAAAGTACGCAAACTTAAAACTATATCCCGAATGCGATCTGCTCCTAGTTTCATTGATGAGATGATTTTCGGGAAATCTTCAATAATATAATCAAGTTCGATGGTTTCTATTTCATCTACAATTGCTGCGGTAGGTTCCGGGTATTCCTGTTGATAAATTTTGATTAGTTTCAGCAGGCTTTGAGTGTATTCGCTGGCGTAAGTAAGATTACCATAAATAAAATTTACGGGGTTGTTAATTTCGTGGGCGACACCTGCTACTAACTGTCCCAAACTCGACATTTTTTCACTCTGAATTAACTGAGATTGGGTGCGCTGGAGTTGGTGCAAAGTTTCTTCTAACTGTACAGCTTGGGCTTGAGCTAATTTGGCGGCAGTGCGGGTTTGGGTGTAAAGTTCGGCATGATCGATGGCGATCGCAATTTGAGCAGCCACTCCTTGCATCAGTTCCACTTCAGAATCGTTCCAATTTCGCATTTCCCCAGCTTGATAGCAGCCAATGGCCCCAATATCGCCGGAAGTAGTTTGAATTGGTAGCACTAGCATGGAAACGACTCCAAATGTTTGATGAATTTCGCCTATTTCTATATTGGGCAAACTGCTAATATTATTAATTTGCAAAGTTTTCATCTGCCCCATATGCTGGGCTATAATACTAGAATTTTCGTCTACAAAACAGGCACCCAAAAAGCTGAGTAATGCCGGATTTTTGGCTTCGCAAGTTACTTCCCAAACTGCTGAATTATCATGGGAACGATACCAAGCAAAAATGCACCAATCTAGCTGCATGAGATGGCGAATTTCTGCTACAGAAGTTTCTAAAATAGTCTCTAATTCTAAAGAATTGCGAATTTGGCTAGCAATTTGGTTTAGCAGTTGTTCGCGTCGAGCTTGCTGTCGGAGTGTTTGTTCCGATCGCAGTAAGACTTCTTCGGCAAATTTGCGATCGCTCAAATCTTGGACTACTGCTTGGATCATTGTTTCATTGCCAACTTGGATGATTGTCAGCACGACTTCTGCCGGAAAATCCGTACCGTCCAAACGCTGGTGGAGCCAATCAAAACGGTTACGGCCGCGTTCAAAGGCGATGGCCATCATTTCATTAGCCATACTCAAAGAGTCTCTGCCGTTTGGTTGGAAAGGTGGCGAAAATTGACCAGGATTCTTACCTACAAACTGCTCTTTGCCCGTGCCTCCAAATAGTTCTAGGGTGGCATTATTGACATCACGAATCCCATTTTCATCTAACATTAAAACAGCCAAACTGGTTAATTCGTAAAGCGAGCGAAATTTAGCTTCCGACTGCTGCAATGCTGCTTCTGCTTTTTTGCGATCGGTAATGTCGGCAATCATCGCCAAAGCGCCGATATAGTTTCCCTGTTTATCTACCATGGGATTACTAGAAACTATCGCCCACAAATCACTGCCATCTCGGCGACAGAACTTGAAATCATGTTGTTCGCGGATGCCTTGACGACGGCGATCTAGATTTGCTTGAGAGATGGCAATACCTTCTTCATCCATGAAATTAAATAACGGCTGTTGCATCATTTCATCGGTGGTGCAGCCAAGCATATCAGCCATTTTTTGGTTCACAAAAGTAGTCTTACTCTCGGCATCAATCATCCAAATTCCTTCGTCTGCTGTCTCTACAATGCACCTGTATTTTTCTTCGCTTTGCCGCAGTGCTTCCTCGGCTAATTGACTGTCAGTAATGTTTTGAGTCATCAGCAATCCGCCGGTGATTTCTTGCCGTTCGTTTCTGACTGGCAAAGTATAGGCTAGGTAAGTGCGATCGCTGTAACTAAATTCAGTTACCACGGTTTCTCCACCTAGTGCAGCCCGATAATTGGGTTCCACAGCAGCGCAGAATTCTGGGGAAAATATTTCCCAAATTGTCTTGCCTTCCATCAACTCTTTAGAAAGACCAACTGCTGCTAATTCTTTCCCTTCTACAAGGGTATAACGCAATTCTGTATCAAACAGCATCACCGCACCGTTAGGAAAATTCCTTGCCATAGTGCGGTAGAGTTGTTCGCTTTGTCGTAGGGCTTCTTCTGCTTGTTTGCGATCGGTAATTTCAATAACTACTGCGCCAATGCCGATCGCATCGCCACCTGCATCTAGTAGGGGAAAGTAAGAGGCGACGATGTGTGCCATTACTCCGGGCTGTCTCACTTTTTCCGCGCTGAGTTCGACATTGAGTACGGGTTCTTTTGTCCGCAAAATTTGCTGGTATAAAGGCTCGACTATGGGGGCGATATCTGGTATGATTTGCTGCACAGTCTTGCCGATGTGGTCGGCTGGGCTGGCATCATTCATTTCTGCTAACATTTTATTGATTTGTACGAATCGCAGTTCATCGTCCAAAATGCAAAGTCCGGCCGGCGCATCCTTGAAAAAAGCATCAAATCGTGCTTGTCGCACGGCTAATTCTTGTTCTAAAGCTTTGCGATCGCTAATATCTGTTAAATAGCCAATCATCCCTATAACTTCTCCCATGCTGTCTTGCAATAGCGAAAGCACGAGGTGAGAATAAAAAATTTCTCCTGATTTACGACGTGTTATAACTTCCGTTTGATACTCACCTTTTTTTTGTAACACGCCGATCACTTTTTTTAACAAAATCTGGTGTTGTTCGGGCGGGTAAATGAGAGAAATATGCTTTCCTAATACTTCACTTTCTTGATAGCCGTATAACCTTTGGGATGCTTGATTCCAACTGGTGATGAGACCATCCATATTTGTACAAATCACCGCTTCTCGAATTTGGTCGATAATTTGACTGTGGTGACGCAACTTTGCTTGAGTTTGTTCAAGTTCGGCGATGGTTTGTTGGAGTTGTTCCTGAGTTTTTGCCAGTTGCGTAGTTTGCTGAGCTAGTAAGTTTTCTAGATTAAAATTGCTTGGCTGCGACAAAGATGCCGAGAGTAAGATACTGTTTTGAACCCCCTCGTTGCCAATTTTTTCGGCAGTCAGCCACAGCCCAGACTCTCCCTCTATTTCCACTGTCCACTGGGAAACGCGCACAGGTACGAGATGACCGTCTTTGTGTTGGTATGCTGCTGCACAGTGGTCTGTGCATTTATGCTGGAGCTGATGTTCTGGATCTTTTTTGTCTTGGGCTGTACATTCTGTGTGCAAAACTGCCCAGTAGTTGAGGGTGAGAGTTGTTTCAACTGTGTGGCCGATAATTGCTGCAAAGGCTGGATTTGCGTCCAAAAAAGTCCCGTCCATCCGACACAAGGCAAGCCCCATCGGACTGATTTCTAACAATTTGCGGTGGCTGGGATCGCTCCGGTCTTCTCCTAGCTGGCTTGGCATCTGACCTGTGTGGGATGGGCTAACTAATTATAATCTACTTTTATATTTTTTTTATCTTGTGATTTTTATCACCATTTCAGCAGTCAGTAGTTATTGGTTATTGGTTATTGGTTGTTTGTTATTGGTTGTTTGTTATTGGTTGTTTGTTATTGGTTATTGGTTAGATCAATTCCGGTTGTATCGTCAGGTGATTTAACCGCGAAGGCGCGAAGTACGCGAAGCAAGAGAAGAGAGAGTTTAATACAGGACGATGAAGAGAGGATGACTCTGCCAATAACTAATAACCAATCACTAGGTGTAATTAATCGCGGGCTATGCCTTCGGCTCGCGCTGCCAACTGCACTGCACTAGCGACAGCAGTAGCAACTCGCTCGTCAAATACAGAGGGTATAATGTATTCTTTGTTCAGCTTGGAAGGGCTGACTAAAGAGGCGATCGCATAAGCTGCTTCCAAATACATATTGGTGGTAATCGTGGCAGCTTTGCAGTCCAAAGCACCTCGGAATATGCCCGGAAATGCCAAAACATTGTTAATTTGATTCGGGTAATCGCTACGCCCAGTTGCCACGATCGCCACATCATCCATGATTAGTTCTGGCTGAATTTCGGGAATCGGATTTGCCATGGCAAACACAATCGGATTCTCGGCCATGGAACGCACCATGGAGCGGGTCAGAACTCCGGGGGCGCTGACTCCTAAAAACACATCCGCACCGGCGATCGCATCTTCCAAGGTCCCGCCCGAAGCCACGGCAAACTCTAGTTTTTCTGGGTTCATGTCTGTGCGGTCTTTGGAGAGGACACCTTTGGAGTCGCACATGATGATGTTTTCTGCACCTGCTTTGCGTAACAAGCGGGCGATCGCCACTCCAGCGGCACCGGCTCCGTTAATCACAATGCACACTTCGGACATCGATTTTTGTACTAATTTTAGGCTATTAATTAAGGCGGCCAAACTCACAATAGCAGTGCCATGTTGGTCGTCATGAAAAATCGGGATATCTAGAGTTTCCCGCAATCTTGCTTCGATTTCAAAACAGCGAGGTGAGGAAATATCTTCGAGGTTAACGCCGCCAAATACAGGGGCGATATTCTGGACTGTCCGAATAATTTCTTCAGTATCTTGGGTATTCAAGCAGATAGGAAAGGCATCAATTCCTGCAAATTCTTTAAATAGCATGGCTTTGCCTTCCATGACTGGCAGTGCAGCCATCGGACCGAGGTTTCCCAGTCCCAAAACTGCGCTACCATCGGTAACAATCGCCACAGTATTTTGTTTGATTGTCAGGTTGTAAACTTGCTGGGGGTCCTTGGCGATCGCCATACAGATGCGGCCAACTCCAGGGGTATATGCCATTGCCAAATCGGACTGGCGTTTGAGGGAAATTTTGCTTTCCACTCGGATTTTGCCACCGCGGTGCAAGTTGAAGGTGCGATCGTATACATCGAGCACTTTAATATTGGGCAGTGCTTTCACTGCTTGGACTATTTCTTCGCTGTGTTCGGTGCTCGAAGCATCGACAGTGATATCGCGAGTTGTAGTGGCGCGGGTTTGCTCGATCAAGTCAATTTGGCCAAAGTTGCCGCCAACAGAGCCGATCGCGCTGGTGACTCCGGCCAGCATTCCCGGCTGGTTTGGTAGGGAAACGCGAATTGTCAAACTAAAGCTGGGATTCGGTGTCAGTTTTACGCTCATGGCTGAATTAAAGATTTGAGATTTCAGAATTTCGATTTTAGATGGAATTACTAACTTTATCTCAAAAATTTAATAATTTAAACTTCAAACATAAATTTTTAATCTCTGTTTGCTGGTGGCGATCGGGTTTTCCCTAAATAGCTATAAATTCCTGTTGCTGTCTTTTGATGCGAGACGCTTGGGGAATTTATGCCGCTTTTTGATAGCCAAAGTAGCGAACCAGGAAACACAAAGATTTGAAGAACGAATAAAATCAATGACTAGATCGATGCCAAAATTTCCTAACTGTCGAGAAGCTTGCTATAGATGCACCGCTGTTTGAGCCGGCAGGTAATATTCAGATCGACTGACAAGCTGGCATTTTATTGATAACAGTTGCTGCGCCGCCGAGCGCGACTTTTGATAACGATCGAATTACCTGCACGTTTGGGCTTTGAAGAGAAATGCAATACAGCTTAAGTGCTGGTTGCTAATTGTAGATTTTAGCGATCGGCTGTTTCACAGTCACACAAAATAGAAAAGAATTTACAAGCTAGACAATCAGTGGGAACTTTTTCTAAGTTTTGTCGATCGACAGTTTCCAGGGCTGCACTGTCGGCGGGTCTGACACAGAGAGCAACTTGTCCGACTCCAGCCATAAGTTCGGCAACCCGATCTAAAATACTTTCCATTTTGTTAATCAGTTGCTCGGCTGCTTCCAGCGTCGGCGCGATAATCAAAAAGGTTTTGACTCCTTCGGGACTGGGTGCAAAGCCGAGGGTACACTCTCGTAATAATGCTTGAGTTGAGAGACTCAAAGGGTCATCGAAGCGATCGATTACAGCTTGATAAAAGGCTTGAGTCAGAGAACGATCGCCAAAAATAGGTTGAGATAACATGGCAACTTCCTTTGGTAGGATCTTTAGGAGGATTGAAAAAATTTTAACATACCTTAATTTAATCGATTTAATTAAATTCGATCGCGATCGAGATCATCAACTAAATGTGATTTTTGAGGATTTGTGTAGCGTTCGCAACTGTGATAAAATCAGTTATGTGTTATCGCGGCGAATAATTGACATCCCCAGACTAACGCCCCAGAAAAGTAAAAATATTCCTAATTTTGGCTCTACTTATACAGTATGTTCTCAACCACATCCCAGTTAAAAGCAAGATTTGACAAAGCATTCACCACAGCATTCGGCGAAAGTCTAGCAGGTACCGATCCGATGCTGACAGCGGCAAGCAATCCCAACTTTGGGGATTTTCAGTGCAATGCGGCGATGAGTTTGGGGAAAAAGTTAGGAAAGCCACCACGGGCGATCGCCCAAACCATCATCGAAAACCTCGACATCGCCGACATCTGCGAAACCCCAGAAATTGCTGGCCCTGGTTTTATCAATTTAAAACTCAAACCGGCTTATTTGGAAGCGCAAGTTAGGGCGATGGCGATCGACCCCCGTTTAGGCATTTCACGGACAGAAACAGCTCAGAGAATCGCGATCGACTTTTCCAGTCCGAATATCGCCAAAGAAATGCACGTCGGACATTTGCGATCGACTATTATCGGCGATGCGATCGCCCGCATCCTGGAATTTCTCGGCCACGACGTCATCAGAATCAATCACATCGGCGACTGGGGCACCCAATTCGGGATGTTAATCGCCTACCTGCGCGAAGTTCACCCCGAAGCATTAACAACTGCTGACGCCCTAGATTTAGGTGATTTAGTCGCATTTTACCGCCAAGCAAAACAGCGCTTTGATGCCGATGAAACCTTCAAAGAAACCGCCAGACAAGAAGTAGTAAAACTGCAAGCCGGCGCCGCAGATACCCGTCGCGCTTGGAAATTGCTATGCGATCAATCGCGCCGCGAATTTCAAGTAATCTACAACTTACTCGACATCAAATTAACCGAACGTGGCGAATCATTTTACAATCCGTTATTACCCGCAGTAGTCGAAGATTTAACCAATCTCGGATTGCTAGTAGAAAGTGATGGTGCAAAATGCGTGTTTGTAGACGGTTTCACTAATAAAGAAGGCGAACCATTGCCACTAATTGTCCAAAAAAGCGACGGTGGCTACAACTACGCCACCACCGATTTAGCAGCAATCCGCTACCGCATCGAAGAAGACGGCGCAAAACGGATAATTTACGTCACCGATTCAGGACAAGCCAACCATTTTGCTCAAGTATTTGCAGTAGCCAGAAAAGCCAATTGGATTCCCGAAGATGTGAATATTGTTCATGTTCCCTTTGGTTTGGTATGCGGAGAGGATGGTAAAAGACTCAAAACTCGTTCTGGGGATGCAGTGCGGTTGCAGGATTTGCTCGATCAGGCGATCGTGCGAACCCGTGCAGATTTAGAAAAAAGATTAGAAGTAGAAGAAAGACAGGAAACTGAAGAGTTTATTACTAACGTTTCTGAAGTAGTTGGTTTGAGTGCGGTTAAATATGCCGATTTAAGTCAAAACCGGGCAAGTAACTATGTCTTTAGTTACGACAAAATGCTGGCTTTGCAAGGAAACACGGCTCCATATATGCTCTATGTTTGCGCGCGCGTGCAGGGAATTCGCCGCAAAGGTGGGATTGATTTTGATAATTTAGATGCTGGTGCGAAAGTGATTTTGCAGTCTGATGCGGAGTTAGTATTAGCCAAGCATTTATTGCAATTGAATGAAGTTATAAATTCGGTGGGTGGAGATTTGTTACCCAATCGAATCTGTCAGTATTTGTTTGAATTGAGTCAAAAATTCAATCAATTCTTTGAACAATGTCCGGTTTTGAAAGCTGAGGAACCGTTGAGGAGTTCGCGGTTAGTTTTGTGCGATTTGACGGCGCGGACTTTGAAGTTGGGGTTAGGATTGTTGGGAATTCAAGTCTTGGAGAGGATGTGATATCAAATTCGCTCTTCATCGGAATTATTCATCTCTTTCTCTTCTCTTTCTCTGTGTTCTCTGCGTTCTCTGCGGTTAAATCATTCCGATCCAACAAAGGAGGATTATTCTGCATCAATGCCTTCCCACAGTTCAGAAAGCGGTACAGTCTCTCCTTTCATTGCTTCGTGCCATCCTTGACGAAAACACTCTTCTGCTGACTTCAGCGGTTCACTATCAGAGATAACAGTGACGCGAACCCTATGGCCAGCTAATTCTGAAGCATGGGTAAGAATTTCTTCCCATGTTCCCTCTAGTTCTAGTATTTGTGGTATCATTTTTTTGATTTTAATTTTTAACCGTCAGGGCGATCGCTACCCTCTTCATCTTGTATTTCTTCAGGAATAATGGCATCATTCAACTGACTAATAATTTGTAGAATTTGCTCTACTGAAATATCGACTTGTTCTGATTTTGCATAAATACTCATCAAGAAGATTGCTGTAGGCATCTGAACGTAATATATTAGTCGATAGCCAGCACTTTTGCCCTTTTTGATATCGGTGTTTTTGACTCGCACCTTAAACACAATATCATTAATTCCCGGTATTCGATTTCCCGGCAATTCTCCAACTTGAAGTTGTTCAACAATTGGCTGAACGTCAGAGCGAATGTGGCGATATTTTTTGGACAGTGCGCGTAAATTGCGCTTAAATTCATCGGCAAAGTATACATTAATTGAAGAAGACTCACTCTGCATCAATACCTTCCCACAGTTCCGATACAGGTCTAGTTTTTCCTGTCTTTATTTCGAGCCATGCTTGCCGAAAGCTCTCTTCTGGAGATGGGAGTACCTCTTCATCTTCGTTAGCAAGAACGATGATGCGGACTCGCCGACCGGCAAATTTTGCAGCTTGGGCAAGAATCTCTTCCCAGGTTCCCTCTAGTTCTAACACTTGTGCTGTCATTGCTGTTACTTTTTTGAGATTCGGATTTAGTTAATTATAGCGCATTTCTCAAATCCATCATTTACGGTGTTTTGTTAACAACCAAGCTCTCTAGGATACCTTTAAACATGGTTACGACAATTTGGCGATCGTTATCTCTCACAAATATATCGTAATTGGGACTTGAGTTAATTTCAATTAACCAGTAGTCGCCCTTTTGGTCGATCGCAATATCAAAGCCACCATAAGTAGCAGGGATTTCCGCAAACACTGGCTGCACAAAGCTTTCAATCTCTGAGACAATCTTGGAGTCAATGATATGCTTAGCTTTTGCTCCCTCCCAGTGCAGCGGGCTTAAATTACCCATAAATCTAGCGTCTGATTTATCTTTTTCATACAGCAAAACTAGCTTTTTATTAAAAAATACCGCCCGATATTCATGGCGGATATTAATGTATTCTTGAGCTAGGCAAATGTAGTCATAATCTTTGCTATTGACATTAAATACAGTTTCAATGGCTGATTGAATTTGCTCATGGGTTTCACACAGAAATACATTGTTTCCGGCGGAACCGCGATTTCTTTTGATAATCAGGGGTAAAAAAAATATTTTACTCACCTCATCAGCAATTTCTTCACATTTTTTTATTTTCAAATATTCGCGATATTTGGAATCACAAAAAGGAGACAAAAAACCAACTGTCTTAGGAGTTTTAATTTTAGTGTTCAACAATTGATAGGTATATTCTTTGTCTTTAAAAATTTGTACTATTGGTGCGCTGTTAAACGGTGTAATGTAATTGACAAAGTAATAGTCTTGATCGGAATGTTGAATTCTGATTAAGTTTTGGTTGGGCGCAAGAATTTCATAATTGATATTTAACTCTTGACAAGCTTCAAGCACGAGACTGATATTAGTTAGCATTATGTTAAGTGGAAGGAAGAAGGAAGAAGGAAGAAGGAAGAAGGCCCTTCGACACTTCGACTACGCTCAGCGCACCGCTTCGCTCAGGGAACGCTTCAGGAAGAAGGAAGAAGGAAGGAAAAAACTATTCCCAATGCCCGATGCCCGATGCCCAATGCCCAATATCCTACAATGAGATTAGCTCGATCGCCCAAATCCGATCCCTGCTAAGCCGAAAATCGATCGCACCCTGGGGAGAAAATCGCCCTGAGTATGCGCAGGATTCCGAAAATAGCCAAAAGTTAAGAGTAGAATAGTCCAAGAGCCGATCGCTCGATCGTAGTCTACAGCGAAATATGACCCCACCGCAGCCACCCCACAAACCTCAAACCGTCTTGGGTGCTATTACCCAAGCAGTCCAGACTATCGCTAAGGTTAATTTTAACCAGCTAGTGCTGAAACCGAATGCCAAAGTACCCGAACTATGGGTGCAGGATGCCGGTGCTGCAAAGGCAGAGGTTTATCCGCTATTGGGCGATCGATATCTTTTAGGTCGATCGTCCAAATCTTCTGATATTGTAATTCGCAATCCCGTAGTCAGCCACCTACATTTATCCCTGTCGCGGGATACTAGGCTGGGAACTCCTTTTGCGATCAAAGACGAAAATTCTACTAACGGCATCTACCGTGGTAAAAAGCGAATTCAAACTATGTCCCTGCGTCACGGCGATGTATTTACTTTAGGGCCACCAGAACTCGCCGCTGCTGTCAGAATTCAGTACATAGATCCGCCACCTTTGTATTCAGAAATTTTGCGCTACAGCTTTTATGGCATCAGCGGAGCCACAGCTTTAATCGGGATGTTGATAGGTATTGAATCGACCAAATTTCAAGTACGTCCTCTGCCGAGAAGTGTCAACGGGCCGGTGATTGTCTACGCCCGTGATGGTCAAACTCCCCTGCGTCCTCCTCAAAATAATGCTCACTTAGAATTAAAGAAATTACCCGATTTTTCTCCTTATTTAGCCAAGGCAGTCATGGCTTCAGAAGACAGTCGCTACTACTGGCATTTAGGAGTAGATCCGATCGGCGTTTTGCGAGCACTTTTAACCAATGTTCGTGGAGGAGGAATTCGCGAAGGAGGCAGCACTCTGACACAGCAATTGGCAAGGAGTTTGTTTCGAGATTATGTAGGGACTCAAGATTCGGCTGGACGCAAATTTCGGGAAGCAGTAGTTGCCTTAAAATTAGAGAGTTATTACAGCAAAGACGAGCTATTGCTGACTTATTTGAACCGGGTGTTTTTGGGAATTGATCTTTATGGTTTTGAGGATGCAGCTCGGTTTTATTTTGGTAAATCTGCCAAGGATTTGACTTTATCAGAATCAGCAACTTTGGCGGGAATTTTGCCTGCTCCCAATAGTTTTAATCCGATTCAAAATTATCAGTTGGCGGTGCAGTATCGCGATCGGGTAATCGAACGGATGCGGGCGATGGGTACAATTTCTCAGGAAGAAGCCGATCGCGCCAGGCGATCGCGAATTGAGATCAACCCAAAAGCTCGCGAATTTTTGCAAAGTACGATCGCTCCTTATTTCTACAGTTATGTATTTGATGAATTAGAGTTTTTACTAGGGGAACAGTTAGCCAGAGAAGGTAATTTTATTGTAGAAACAGGCTTAAATCCTACACTCCAAAAAGTAGCAGAAAGTTCACTCAGAAATGCGGTTGAAAATACAGGAGGAAGGGATGGTTTTTCCCAAGGAGCCCTGGTAACTCTCAACACAGCCACTGGCGAAGTATTAGCTTTAGTTGGCGGTGTCAGTTATCTACAAAGTCAGTTTAACCGAGCTACCCAAGCCTTGCGACAACCAGGTTCTACCTTTAAGATTTTCACCTATGCAGCCGCCCTAGAACGGGGAATTTCCCCCAATAAAGGTTACTCCTGCGAACCCCTGTCTTGGGGCGGACAAAGTTACAGTGGCTGCGAAAGAACTAGCGGTAGTGCAGATATGTATCGGGGTTTAGCACAGTCAGAAAATGCCATTGCTTTGCGAGTAGCCCAAGATGTTGGTTTAGACAATGTAGTGCGAATGGCCAAGCGTTTAGGAATCACTTCTCCCTTGCGTTCAAGCCCTGGATTAGTATTAGGTGAAAGTGAAGTTAATGTATTGCAATTAACAGGTGCATTTGGGGTTTTGGCGAATCGGGGCATTGGAAATCGCCCCCATGTAATCAAGCGAATTATTGACAGCAGTGATTGCCCAGATATAAAAAATTTTAAGACTTGTCGCGTGGTTTATGACTATCAAAAAGATGGAGTAGCTAATCAGCAATTAGTTTCGGAAGTCGTAGCAGATACCATGACAGATATGCTGCAAGGAGTGGTGCGGGGAGGTACCGGTAGCAGTGCGGCTTTGGGCTTGGGAGAAGCGGGCAAAACTGGCACGACTAATGATAACAAAGATTTGTGGTTTGTCGGTTATATTCCGAGTGAGCAATTGGTGACTGGAGTTTGGCTGGGAAATGATGATAATTCTCCAACTCAGGGAGGTAGTCGAGATGCGGCTCAATTGTGGGGGGATTATATGCGACAGGTGGCGCGTTAATTCATCAGGAAATATCAACGCCAGATTTGCTATAATTGATACGATCGGTAATTCTCAAAACTTATGATCCAAGTTTCACCCAAGCTCGTAAACTTCGAGGAATTTGTGGAGTGGCTACCTGAAAATTCGACGGTACGCTACGAATTGCATAATCGAAATATTATTGAAATTGTACAGCCAGTAGGCAAACATCAGGAAGTTACAGGCTTTCTTACAGTTGAAATTGGTGTTGAAATCAAAAATCTGGAATTGCCCTATGGTATCCCTCGCCAAGTGATAATTAGACCCCCTGAAAAAGATTCTGGTTATTTCCCTGATGTGTTGGTGCTGAATCGTGCAAATCTGGCCAACGAAACATTATGGCAAAAACAATCTGTCCTGAGTTTGGGTGCATCCATACCTTTGGCGATCGAGGTTGTGTCAACCAATTGGCGCGATGATTACTATTTAAAATATGCTGATTATGAGGAGATGGGTATTCCTGAATATTGGATTGTGGATTATGCTGCGTTGGGTGGACGCAATTTTATTGGCAATCCTAAACAACCGACTATTTCTGTGTGTAACTTGGTTGATGGTGAATATCAAGTCCTCAAGTTTAGAGATAATGACAGAATTTTATCGCAAGCTTTTCCCGATTTGAATTTGACTGCAAATCAGATTTTTGGGGCTGGTTTAGTGTAAGCTGATATTTGGTAAATTTGGATTTTTTTACCGCAGAGGGCGCAGAGAACGCAGAGTAAGATAAGAGAGGGATGATTCAATCCGATCTCTGTCAATTTGAGATCGGAATATCGATATATGGATCACAACAATCCGCGATAACGGATAAATACTAACATTACTGCCCAGGAACCCAAGGTGACTTTGACTGCAACTAGGACATTGAGTAAGGGGAGAATTCCGCCGCTTAAAAGCGTGCCTAATTCTCCGTGGGGTAACTCATATCCAGAAAGAGTGATTACTGAGAGTACAATAAAAACCAGTACGGAAACCTTCTCCCAAGTCGCCGCGTGCCACTGTTTGTAGATGTCTTGCATCGCCTGGGGTGATGAGGTAATGGCGATGAGTCCGATCGCGGTTCCGCCCGCTACACCGGCTGCAAAACCACCGCCGGGACTTAAGTGCCCGCGAATTGCTAATTCTACACCCACCAATGCCGCAATTGTTGCTCCCAATCGTGCCAAAATAATCGATGGTCGATCGGTAAATTGATAAATCGCGCAGGACGGCTTTTCATTGGCCAGTAGATAACTCGCGCCTAAAATGGCGATCGTAAATACTACGACTTCAAAAATAGTATCATACAATCGGTTTCGCAAAATGATACCCGAAACCGCATTGGATACTCCACTATCTTGGACAACCAATTCGACGATGGAACTTTGCTGCGATAATAATAAGTCGCCTGTTGGATTAGCAATAAGCAGCATTTTCACAAACAGCGCTATTCCAGCTACAATGTAAACCCATTTCATCAATGCTTCTCCTCTACGTCTGGTGTATTTACATAGGTTAGGGTTGTCCGTGGTGATGCAAGTTCCGTTTGCATGATGTCATAGACGCGCCGAACTCTAATTACGGTGTTATAAGGTTGCACTTCGCCACTTTGTTCTAGTTGTTCTTGTGGGGAACAAACAGCATGAACTTCTTTTTCCATCAGCGCCCGCTCTAATGCTTGTGGAGTCGCATAGGGAACCAATTCCAGACGCATATGGCGTTTCTTGAAAACTGCACGAATGTCATCTATCACTTGCTGAAAATGACCTGTTTTTTTGTCATCTGAGACAGCATCATTCTCTATCCCACCTTCGATGACACCCAGACGCAGCACCAGGGATGAACGCACCGTCACTGCATAAAGTGTAATCGCCAGTAGGGTACCCATCAACGCTTCGGTTAAGCCCACATCCCCCGCGCCCAAGATTGTATATACCAAAGCTGCGATCGCCCCCAATACACCTCGCAGCAGCAATGCGTGGTATGGATTGACCTGAAACACCAGCATACCAGCAGCTAACGGGAGCAGAGCGACGAGGACATAAATATAGCTGTTATCGTTCATAGTTACTCCCTGCATTGGAACAATAGGCTAATACATATCCCAGCATTGTATTCCATATGGCTAAGCAAATGAGGGCAAGAATTAACAGAGGCCATTTACTGGGTATTTTCAGTAACAATCCAACAACAATCAACATCGAGCCAAGGGTATCTGCTACCGAAAGACTGTGAAGTTTATATAAAACCGATCGCTTCCCCAGCAGATAAGAAGTACCCCAAAACCAGAAGAAAATTCCTATACCGATGCAGGTATAACTCAAAACATCTATTACAATCATGCGTCACTAATACGTTTAATTATTTGTGCCAACAACATCAATCCAGCATTACCCACACTGAGGATAATCGCCGCTACCACACCGATCATCCAATCATCGCGCCAGACAGATATAACCAGAGCAATGATTGCCGCCTTAGTAGAAATACTAGCAAAAGCCAACATTGTCTGCCAGATATCATCATCTTTCCATACCTCATACATCGGTATCAGCAGAGCCAAAATCATCAAAATCAAAATCAAGTTGTTCAAGTTCTGCAATTATCTACCCTCCTAACTTAGCCCCATAAAAACTAGAAATTTCCCTCTTCTCTTCCTCTGCGCCCTCTGCGCCCTCTGCGGTAAAAAAATCCTCAAAAAACATCAGCTAATTACTAGAAGTCCGCCGCACCCGGTGCACTTCGTAAAAACCCTCTTCGTGATATTTCACAACAATTGTCTTAGGTGTAAAAGTAATCAAAAACACATCGAGGAAGATTAACAAGGGCGATCGATGATTTGGCACTTTTTCCATAATCACATCTTCATGTCTGTGGGGACGGAAAATGAGTTCAAAGGCTTCTATATAAGCTATGGGAATCGCCATCAAGATTTTACCAAATACATCAAACCACTCCTTTAAAGGTTCTGGGGGTGCGTAGCTGCGAGGTAATAGAAAAGCTATGACAATACCGATCGCAATATTTGCCAAACTAAAATCCGCAGTCAGTAAAAACCAGATGCTCAATCTTAAGATGAGATGTCCAATCATTTTGATAATGCCATCCAGAATAGTATAAGTGGAATTAGACTCATAAAACCGACCAAATGATCGAATTCTTCTAGGATACGTGGCAGTTTGATTGCCGTGCGTTGAAAAATCAAGAAATAGGCTAACCAACCAACAGCGATAGTGGCGATCGCCTTCAGCATATTTTCCAGCGTATAAGCGTCAACATAAAAAGCATTAGCTGCAATCAATGCACCCAGCAACAGCAACACCGCAGGCCAAAAACCGGGTTTGGCTGCTGTTTGTCCGCCACGGGGTAGAAAGATGAATTTAGCAAACACAATTGCGGTTCCCACTGCGGCGACATTCATCGCGATCGTTTGCCAAGGTAGCAAATTCTTCACCGTCAACATTTTGGCGCCAAAGCCAACCAAAAAAGGAAAGCCAGAGATTGATAAACTAGCGATAACTAAGGCTACCCAGATTCTGGTATCGATCGGCTTTTGTTTGAGCTCCTGAAAATTGCGGCTTGGTAAAGCACCAGCAATTAGGAATAGCGCCGATTTCACCAAACCGTGCGCCAGGGCATAAAATCCGCCCACTTCCGGTACTGCGAGAATCCAGCCTAGCTGCGAAATCGTGCTAAACGCCAGCATCCGCTTGGTATCCTTTTCAAACAAGGCATAGAACACGCCCATAAACGCCGCCCCGACCCCGAAAATCTGGACAATGGGAGCCACCTCCTCCACCATCAAGGCGCACCGCACGAGGGGATATACCCCCGCTTTCACCACAATCCCCGACAGCAAAGCTGACACTGGCGTTTCAGCTTCCGAGTGAGTTAACGGTAGCCATAGCCCCGATACAAACACACCTCCTTTCACCAAAAGTCCCATAAAAATCAGAGCGATCGCCTCTGGGGGTGCTTTAGCCAATCCGGCAAAACTAAAGGAATAACTTGCCTTATAAACCAGCACGGCACCGATTAGATAAAACAACATTGCCGTGTTGCTAATAAATAGATAGCGTAAAGCTACCCAAATCGATCGGTCAGTGCGAGGATAGGAAATCAACAGAAAAGCCGCAATCCCGCTGACTTCTAACCCGACATATAAACTGATAAAATCCGTAGAGGCAAAGGCGGCATTTAGACTGCCGTGCACCATCAGAATCTGTGCATAAAAAAATGCCGACTTATCTGTGGGCCAACAGTAGATAACAACCGCTGCCGTGACTAGGGCATTGGTTAAGATAAAATAGCCGCTCAGGCGATCGACTAGCAAAGTAACACTGAAATTATTTAGTAACTCCAGCGTCACCGCTGACGGCATTGCCAAAAGCTGGAATGCAAAAGCAGCAGATACAATCGCTCCTAATAGGGCGAGATACTTGTCAAGCTTGGGAACCAAATAAATGATAAACCCGATAAAAAACGGAAATGTAATCCAGGCGATCGTCAGGGTATTCATCTAAAAAACTTCGGTAGTTTTGGAAACCCCATCTCTGGAAGAGCGGGGAGTATTAATACCAATTTAATGGGTCGTTGCACATATCTCGATCCCCCTCGCATCCCCCTGGTTGTAGGGGGACTTTGAGAAGAATCTTGTCCCCCCCTTGTAGGGGCGGTGGATGGTGCGTGCCCGCCCTCTTTATGGGGGATCGGATTCTATGCAACCTCATAAAAAATTGGTATTAATTAGTGTTATTCATCTCGATTTCGTTACATTCCAATGTGGGATTATCCCGCGCCAGCTTCATCACCCCTACCAGCATTAAAGCTTGAATCGAAAAGCCGATCACGATCGCCGTTAAGATCACCGCCTGGGGAACCGGATCGGCGTAGGGGACATCTTTGCCTTTTGCAATAATTGGTGTCAGCCAGCCATCTCGCGCTGCTACTACCACATAATAGGCGATCACCCCTGTGCTCATGACATCCATGCAGACGATTTTCATGATCAGGTTTTTTTTCAAAATTATACCAAAAAAGCCGCAAAATACTGTTGCCAATACCAATGCTTCTAACATGGAAATTGCCTGTTGGATAAAGAGTTTTTCTGGTTATATTGGAACCCAAGTAGATTATTTCTAATTGCGTCCAGGATTTATCATAATTGGTATCAGGTACCCAAAGCAAGAGATTTTCTCAGTTCGAGTCTGCGGAGGACGCGATCGCGCTCGCAACAGGGATTAAGCGGGCCCAAATTCAATAAATTTAATCATTCCGCAAAGCTGCGATCGGATCTAAGCGAGCGGCATTCCTCGCCTACCTAAAGCAAGAGATTTTCTCAGTTCAACGCTGCATCGGCGGAGCGATCGCGCTCGCAACAGGGATTAAGCGGGCCCAAATTCAATAAATTTAATCATTCCGCAAAGCTGCGATCGGATCTAAGCGAGCGGCATTCCTCGCCTTAGTAGCACCTACCGCTTTCCGAATCCCAATTTCCTTAGTGCGCTCCACAACAGACACCAACATAATATTAGCAATACCAATGCCGCCAACTACCAGAGAAATTCCGGCGATCGCTCCCACCATCACAGTAAACAAACCTACCACATTACTAAAAGTATTAACAATATCAACTTGATTAATTACCCTAAAATCATCCGGTTGTGGCGGATAAATATTATGACGCAAACGCAAGATATTTTCCACTTGAAATTGAGCATCAGCTAAATCCGACTCCCCGGTAGTTTGCAACCAAAAACCAGAAATAGCAATTCCCGATAAAGAATTTCTACCCACAATCCGAGCCGACATATTTTTCAGGGGAACATACACGCGATCGTCCTGATCCGTACCCCCTACAGACCCCTTGGGTTCCATCACTCCAATGACCTTGTAGCGCCCTCCCTGAATACGAACATCAGCCGATAGGGCATTAGCGCCAACTCCAAAAAGGTCGTCTCGCACCTTAGAACCAAGGACAACTACAGGTTCAGCAGCATTCAATTCATCCTCATTAAAAAACCGTCCTGCTTGAGGTTGAATGTTCTTGACATCGGGATAATTCAAATCAGTTCCCAAGATAGAAGTAAACGAATTTTGCCCGCCATAAACAACTTGTACTTGGCGCTGCAAAAAAGCCGAAATCGCCTTAACTGCCGGTGCTTGTTTGCCGATCGCCCTAGCATCATCCCAAGTCACAGTAGAAGCAGAACCACTACCCTGACTGACACCACCCGATCGCGAAGCACCAGACAAAACCAACAGCACATCAGTACCCAAAGCCTTCAACTGTTCCTCAGTAGACTTTTGTACTCCCTGGCCCACGGAAGTAATGGTAATTACAGAAGATATCCCAATAATTACGCCCAGCATTGTCAAGCTGGTACGCAATTTATTATTCCACAGCGCCTCAGTCGCCATGAATACAATTTGAATGTTGGAGATTTTGTTAATATTGGGCATAGGGCATAGGGCATAGGGCATAGGGCATTGGGCATCGGGAATAGGGCATTGGGCATTGGGAATTGGGAACAACTATCAACTATCAAGTGACAACTATCAACGGACAACTGTCAACTGTCAACTGACAACTGTCAACTGACAACTAACGCAAACGACTTCCACCACCAGGTTGCAAACCTGGAATTCCCCCCGACGATGGAGTTTGAGATTTAGGCCGCAAGCCAGGGGGGAAACTAATAAAAACCTTTTCATTTCCCTTTAAGCCCGATCGCACTTCTGTCTTGTCATCAACTGTCATCCCCGTCTTAATGGGCACAAACTGAGGCTTCCCATCTTCTCCACCCGCCACAAACACCCCCGTTTCTTTTTGTTGACGAACAATTGCCGCAGTGGGCACAACCAAAACATCTTTCAATTCACCGGCTTTAAACTCCACATTCACATTCATTCCCGATCGCAACATTTTCTTTTCATCATCAACAATAGAAGTTTTTACCTCAAAACTGGTAACATTTTGCTGGACGATCGACTGAGGCGAAATTTGGCTAACTTTACCTGTAAAAGTCTTTCCCGTATAAGCATCAGCTTGAATAGACGCATTTTGACCAAGCCGGATTTGAGCAATATTGCTTTCTGCGACATTTGCGACTACCTGATTTTTTGAAGCTAAAGACAAAATCGAAGAAGAAGTCGCCGAAGACACCGCACTACCTGCTGTTGTGGGAGTGACAAAAGCGCCCGGATCTGCATATTTCCGAGTCACAATACCGCTGAAAGGAGCACGAATTCTCGTATCGTTAATCAGCGCTTGTACGGTTTGGAGGCTCCCTTTGGCGGAGAGAACTTGGGCGCGGGCGATCGCGATTTCTTCCGGGCGAGGACCGGCTTGAATTAGCGCTAAAGCTTGCTGTTTTTGCTCTACGGCTGCTTCGGAAGCGGCGATGTCTTCCGATCGCGCCCCCGATCGCACTCCTGCCAAAGCTTGCCGTTTTTGCTCCACTGTGGCCCGCCCCGCAGCGATATCTTCCGGGCGAGCACCAGCTTGAATTAGCGCCAAAGCTTGCTGTTTTTGCTCCACTGCGGCCTGCGCAGCAGCAATTTCTTCCGGGCGCGCACCCGATCGCAACAAAGCTACAGCTTGTTCGGCTTGTCTGACTTGAGTTTGAGCTCGATCGCGCGCGGTGCGAGAAGTATTCACAATTTGAAGAGAAATAGCCCCGGATGTGTAGAGTTCCTGATTTCTTTGAAAGTCTTCTGATGCTTGGTTTTTGGCATATTCAGCATCCCTGAGTTTAGCTTGAGCTTGGGCAATATCTTCGGGGCGATTACCCTTGAGCAATTTTTCCAGAGTTGCTTGTTGTTCGGCTAATTGTGCCTTTGCTGCTGCAATATCCTGGGTGCGATTACCGTTGAGCAATTTTTGGAGAGTTGCTTGTTGTTCAGTTAGTTGTGAAGCGGCGACAGCAATATCCTGAGTTCGATTACCGTTGAGCAATTTTTCTAGACTGGCTTGTTGTTCAGCTAATTGCGCTTTTGCTGCGGCAATATCTTCGGCTCGATTACCATTGAGTAATTTTTGCAAGTTGGCTTCAGCAGAAGCAAGTTGTCCGCGATTTTGGGTAAGTTGGCCTTGGAGGTTGGAGTCATCCATTTGAGCGAGAATTTGCCCTGTTTTAACGCTGTCTCCTTCCTTGACGAGCAAACTTTTGAGCACTCCTGAAGTTTTGGGGCTGACATTAACACTCCTTTCGGGTGCTATTGTGCCGTTTGCTGAAATTGCGATCGGTAAATTCACTCTTTCTACAGCAACGGTTTTTTCCTTGCGCCTGCTTTCCCGGCTCGATTTGACTGTGAGTTGGCTGTAAGCTATGTAGCCAACTCCTGCAAGCAATCCGGCGGCAAGGAACCCGCTTACCCAAGGAGTTAGCCCTTTTTTAATCTGAAACTGCTTTAGGAAGTACATATAAATTAGACCGATCGGGCGTCTGTTCAATTTTGACCGATCGGGAACACAAAACGTTCAATTTAATTGATGATTTGTTTTGGTTGAGCGATCGACCTCGCAGTAGATTTTCCGCAATATTACTTAATAAATCTTCCATCTTCATCAAAAATTTATTTAAACAGGTATTTTTCAGCAAAACTTTATAGAGATTCTCTGAAAATACTGTTAGAGTTGCTACAACATTCAAAAATAGTTTCGGATGCAAGTCGCGAAATCGGGGAATTGTTGTCTTTTTTTTTACCCCCAGTCAGGTGTATTATGCCAAATTTAAATAGTAAAGTTTCCCTAAGTGCGATCGCCTTTATAGACAGTAAAGTTAAAGATTATCAAAGTTTGATTGCCGGAGTAAAGCCGGGTACGGAAGTAGTCGTTTTGGATGGTAATCGGGATGCGATCGAGCAAATTACTCAAATCTTAGCTTGTCGTACCAATATTGACAGCATTCATATAGTTTCTCACGGTGCTCCCGGTAGCTTGCAATTGGGAAAAACCAGATTTTCCGAAGCTAATTTAGAAACATATTCCGAACAATTGCAGCAATGGCGGAGTGCTTTTACAGACAATGCAGATCTTCTGATTTACGGTTGCAATGTGGCATCTGGGCCTCGCGTTTATCCGAGAGTCCGCCGGGGATTTAAATCCCCGTCGAGAGAGCGGAAGTCGGTTGAAACCGACTGGGAAAAATTCATTTATTCAGTCATCTTTAGATGACTTGTGCTATGAGACGGGGGTTTCAACCCCCGGCGGAACCGGGGAACAAGCGAGAAATTTAGATGTAGATTTAGATTTATATCTAGATGGTTTCACCTTCATTCAGCGCATTGCCGAACTCACAAATACCAATGTTGCCGCCTCCAAAAACCTCACCTGCAGCGCGACAAAAGGTGGCGACTGGGAACTAGAAACCAGAACCGGAGAAATCAAAACATCGTTAGTATTTCGGGAAGATGCGATCGCAACTTACAATCATGTTCTCTCCAGTTTCAGTGCTGCGACTAATTTTCCGATGGCACTAGATCCCTTCGTTCCCTCCGTAGACTACAACGGTGACGGCATCTTCGACTTAGTTATAGGTGGCGGAGTTTTCTTAGCCGACGGGAATGGCAGTTTTAAACAGCCCATCAGCTTTGCCGGAGTCCCGACGAAACTTGGTAACTTTAACTCCGACAACATATTAGACTTAGCAATAGCAAATCCAGTCTTCTCTGGCACTGTCTCAATTAGGCCGGGAAACGGTACTGGTGGCTTTGGTACGCCTACAAACTTCAACGTAGGGAACACTCCCATATCTATCGCCAGTGGTAACTTTAATCCCGATACCTTCCCCGATTTAGCAGTGGTAAACGCTAATCCTCAAGGTACTGGCAGTGTTTCAATTTTATTGGGAAATGGCACTGGTGGTTTTAGCGCTGCTACTAATTTTAATGTCGGAGGAATTCCGGCTTCGGTTGCTGTCGGCAACTTTAACACTGATAACTTTCCCGACTTAGCAGTGGGGAACAGTCTTTCTAATAATATCTCTATCCTTTTCGGAAATGGCACTGGCGGTTTTGGTGCCGCCACTAACTTTGGTACGGGACAAGCTCCCAATTCCATTATTGTGGCCGACTTTAATGTAGATGGCAACCCAGACCTAGCAACAGCCAACAACGGTTCTAACAACGTATCTATTTTGTTAGGAAATGGTACAGGCGGTTTTACTAATGCCACTAACTTTAATGCTGGATTAGGTGCTAATTCTGTCGCAGCATTTGATTTAAACGGTGACAATAAACTAGATTTAGCGGTATCAAACTCTAATTCTACAAACCTATCAATTTTACTGGGAAATGGCACAGGAGGTTTTAGTCAGCCCATCGACTTTGCATTAACAGGGACAAACCCTGGTAGGGTAACAGTAAATGATTTTAACAACGATGCTCTACCCGATTTGGCAGTAATGGTAACAAACGGAAGTTCTGACAATGTTTCTATTCTGCTAAATACACCAAGTACCGTGTCTTTTGTTACTCCCAAAGTAGGCAACACTTACAACGTAAATGAAGGCAGTACCGACACAGTAATTAATGTCCCCGTCACCATCAGCAACAGCAGTTCCTTCGGCGATATAGTTGTACCAATTATCATCGACCCCAGCAGCACAGCAACTCAAGGTGCAGACTACACTCTTTCAACTACATCCCTGACTTTTCCTGCTAATACTACCACTCTCACCCAGAATATTGCAGTTACGATTAAAGCTGACAATATCGTTGACAGTAACGAACAAATAGTTCTAAATTTTGGGAAAATTACAGGCGGCACTGCCATTGCTGGTTCGAGTAGCGGTTCCAGCAATCAAGTAAAAGTGGGAATATTAGACAGGAATAGTTCTTATACTATTGCCACCAATACTCCTAGCCTTAATGAAGGCAATTCTGGGAAAACTCCCGCCTCATTTACCATTACTCGCAACGGCAGCACGGAACTTGGGAGTACGGTAGATTACACGATTACTGGCACTGCGACAAACGGCACTGATTACAACAATATCGGTGGCACTTCTGGGGCAACCGCAACCACTGGCAAAATCAGTTTTGCAGCGGGCGAAACCTCCAAAACTATTACTTTGGATGTGTTGGGAGATGCCAATATAGAACCAGATGAAACTGTTGTCATTACTTTATCAAATCCAGTTTCACTGGGCGGCGCGCCGACTATTGCGACGGCTACTGCGATAGCTACTATCAAAAATGATGACACTGCTGGCATCACTGTCAATCCCAAAACATTATCAACTACCGAAGCAGGTGGAAAAGCTACTTTCACAGTCAAACTTAACACTCAACCAACTGCTGATGTTACCATCGGTTTGAGTAGTGACAATGTAGCTGAAGGAACTGTTGGGACTAATAGCTTAACTTTCACTCCCGCTAACTGGAACCTAGAGAAAACAGTAACAGTGACTGGGGTGGACGATTTTGTAGCTGATGGAAATGCAGTTTACAAAATTGTGACGGCGGCTGCTGTCAGCGCTGATACTAATTACAATAGCCTGAATCCTGATGATGTTACTGTCACCAACAGTGACAATGACACTCCGGGAATTATTAGTATTACTCAGAGTACGACGGGATTAACTACCAGTGAAATTGGCGGTAAAGCTAATTTCACAGTCCAACTAAATTCTCAACCAACTGCTAACGTTACCATCGGTTTGAGTAGTTCTAATGTGGCGGAAGGAACTGTTGCGCCGGCGAGCTTAACTTTCACTCCGACTAACTGGAAGCAAGAGCAAACAGTAACGGTGACTGGTGTTGACGATTTTGTAGCTGATGGAAATATAGTTTACAAAATTGTGACAGCGGCTGCTGTCACCACCGACGCTAATTACAAGAATCTAAATCCTTTGGTTCTCACCGTCACCAATACTGACAATGATACTCCGGGAATTACGATTAACCCAACAGGATTGACTACCAGTGAAGCCGGTGGTAAAGCTAATTTCACAGTCCAACTAAATTCTCAACCAACTGCTAACGTTACCATCGGTTTGAGTAGTGACAATGTAGCTGAAGGAACGGTTTCGACTAATAGCTTAACTTTCACTCCGGCTAACTGGAATCAAGTACAAACAGTAACGGTGACTGGTGTTGACGATTTGGTGGCTGATGGAAATGTAGTTTACAAAATTGTGACTGCTGCTGCTGTCAGCACTGATGCTAATTACAATAACCTCAATCCCTTGGATGTCACCGTCACCAACAGTGACAATGAAACTCCGGGAATTACAGTCAATCCGACGGCGGGGTTGACTACTGGTGAAGATGGCACTAAGGCAAATTTTGCTGTGGTTTTAAATACTAAACCCACGGCTAATGTGACTATCGGTTTGAATAGTTCTAATGTGGCGGAAGGAACTGTTTCGACTAATAGTTTGACTTTCACTCCGGCTAACTGGAATACAGCGCAACCAGTGACAGTAACTGGGGTTAATGATAGTATCGCTGATGGGAATATTGACTACAAAGTTATTACGGGGGCTGCTGTTAGTACAGACCCGAATTACAATAACAAGGATGTAGCGGATGTTGGTATTACAAATAAGGACAATGATAGGGCTGGTGTTTCTGTTAGTGTTACCGAAACAACTGCTACCGAAGGCGGGGCGAATGGTACTTATGCGATCGAGTTAACGTCGCAGCCGATCGCCCCTGTAACTATCAATCTCACAACAGATAATCAGCTTCAGGCGATCGCCCCTATCGCTTTCACTCCGAATAATTGGAATGTATCTCAAACTGTTACGGTGAAAGCTTTTGATAATACGGGCGTGGATGGGCCGCACAGTGGCACTATTACTCACAGTGTAAGTAGCACTGATACTAAGTATAATGTGGTGGTGGTTCCTGCGGTGACAGTGGCGATCGCAGATAACGACGTAGCGCCGACACCGACTCCCACAGCGACACCAACTCCCACACCGACAACGGGTACACCAACTCCCACACCTACAACGGGTACACCAACTCCCACACCTACAACTGGTACACCAACTCCCACGCCTACAACGGGTACACCAACTCCCACATCTGCTGGCATCACCGTCTCCCCCACCAGCGGATTAATCACCACTAAAACAGGTGGCAAAGCCAAATTTACCATCAAACTCGATACCCCGCCGATCGCTCCTGTAACTATCGGTTTGAAGGTTTCTCCTCAAACTCAAGCAGAAGGTAGTCTGTCCATTTCAGAAGTTATCTTTACACCTCAAAACTGGAATATACCCCAGGAGGTAACGGTAAGAGGAGAGGGTGGTGCGATCGCTGCTAATGCGAACCGATCTTATACAATCGTTACCGCCCCTGCGATCAGCACTGACAGCAAATACTCAGGCCTTGATGCCTCTGATGTCAGTCTTACCAATATGTTTGTTTATTTAGAGACAAATCCCGAACGAAATTTTCCTCGGATTGTTGTTGGGCCGACACAGCAATTGACTACCACAGAAGCTGGTGGAACTGATAATTTCAGCGTTGTCCTCACTCGCAAACCTATTACTGATGTTGTCATCCCCATCAGGAGTGACAACACAGATACATTTAACCCGGTAATTCCCGGCAATCCGAGATTACTGAGTACGGTAAGACTTGGAAATCGGTAATAATTCCAGTCAAAGAGGTATCTCTCAA
>RDXH01000288.1 GCA_004292745.1 Oscillatoriales cyanobacterium
ATAAACATCTAACTTCTGAAAGTTTGTTTGTGACATATGCTATCTCCCAACAATACTAACAATTAACCACTGTCTACTAACCACTGTCTACTAACCACTGTCTACTAACCACTATCAACTGCCAACTATCAACTGCCAACTATCAACTGCCAACTGCCAACTGCCAACTATCAACTGCCAACTGCCAACTGCCAACTATCAACTATCAACTGCCAACTGCCAACTGCCAACTATCAACTGCCAACTGCCAACTGCCAACTGCCAACTATCAACTGCCAACTGCCAACTATCAACTGCCAACTGCCAACTATCAACTGCCAACTGCCAACTGCCAACTATCAACTGCCAACTGCCAACTGCCAACTGCCAACTGCCAACTGCCAACTGCCAACTGCCAACTATCAACTGCCAACTGCCAACTGCCAACTATCAACTGCCAACTATCAACTGCCAACTGCCAACTGCCAACTGACAATTTATGATTGACTACGATTTAGTAATAATTGGTGGTACGACGGCCGGACGCTATGCTGCTTTGACTGCAAGTGGTTTCCAAGCTCGTGTTGCTTTGGTGGAACCCTTGAGTGATTTACAAAGTTTGCCGACGGCGGGCCAAGATGCGATCGCCTTAAGTTTGCAATATAACCAAATTTTGAGTGAGAGTGGCAGATTTGCTGAACAAATCACTAACCAGAAATTCGGTGTACGTTGGGACAATACTAATTCGGAAATGCCCAGGGAATTGCGGTTTGAGGAAGTGATGCAGTGGACAGAAGGTGTTGTTTCTAATTTGTCCCAAATCAACGATGTGGGTGTTTTGGCTACTCGCGGGGTTGATGTTATTTGTGGTGATGGCGAGTTTGTGGTGAAACCGGATTTGGCTTTTGCTGTGAATGGGCGGAAATTGCGATCGCTTGGTTATTTGCTGGCTTGTCCCAGTCTCCCGGCGATTCCCCCTATTGAAGGACTTTTGTCTGTTGGTTATTTCACTTCGGAAACTGTCTGGAAATTAGCAAAACTTAAACAAGTTCCTAAAAGTTTGGTCGTAATTGGTGCAGATCCTAGCGGTGTCGAAGTGGCTCAAACTTTTACTCGATTAGGGGTGGCTGTGACGCTGGTGGTGAAGGGTTCGCGTATTTTGGGGAAAGAGGAGCCAGAGGCTGCTGGTTTGGTTCAAGCTGCGATGGAAGCCCAAGGAGTACGGATTTTGACGGCTACTGAGGTGACTCAAGCTAGAGCGATTGATGGGAGGAAGTGGGTTCAAGCGGGGGATTGGGCGATCGAAACTGAGGAGATTTTTATCGCTGCGGGGCGCAAGCCTAATTTTCAATCATTAAATCTAGAAGCGACTGGTGCTAAATGCAATCACCAGGGATTGATTTTAAATGAGAAATTGCAAACAACTAATCCTCGGATTTATGGAATTGGTGATGTTGCTGGCGGTTATGCGTTCCCTCACATTGCTAATTCCGAAGCTTTGGTGGCTGTGAAAAATGCTTTGTTTTGGCCGAGGTTAAAAATTGATTATCGCGGGATTCCTTGGGCTATTTTTTCTGAACCACAGTTGGCGAGGGTGGGTTTGACTGAGGCGCAAGCAAGGCGTCGTTTTGGTGATGATATTATAGTGAGTCGGGAATATTTTAAGAATGTTGAAAAGGCTCAAATATGTGGGGAGATGACTGGTTTTTGTAAGATTGTGGGACGGGGTAATGGGGAGATTTTGGGGGCGAGTATTGTGGGGTCAAATGCTGCTGAGTTGATTCATGTTATGGCTTTGGCTGTGCGTCAGGGAATGACTGTTGGGGCGATCGCGGAACTTCCTTTTATTGGGTCTACTTTTTCGGAGATTACTGGGAAAACTGCTGCGACTTGGGAATTACAGCGTTTCCGTCGCAATATTTTTATGCGTAATTTATGGGAAAATTTGTTTCATTGGCGCAGGTATTGGAAAAGGTAGTTTTGGGAGTTGGGTATTGGGTATTTTTGGGTTTTGATGCCATGATTGTTGTTGAATGATTTAACCGCAGAGAGCGCAGAGAGCGCAGAGGAAGAGAAGAGAGAGAATTGTCTTGATTTAGCAAAATCGGCAACCACGGGGGAATTGCCCCTCACAATGGCGATCGCCCTGAATAATTCCTGTAGGGACGATGCCCCCGTGCCCGCCCGACTGTATCTCAACTAAACCTGAAATAGCTACCGCTTAAGCTCAAATTTGAACCTCCTTGGAGAATGCCAATTAATTCATTTTGAGCCGCCTTGCGGTAAATTGCCGTACCAGTTTGGTTAGCCTGCGAGAAAGGAACTAGCAAGTAATCCTCGGCTTTCCCGTGCAATTGAATACTATCTTCACTGGCATTAAAGTCAGTAATTAGCGCGTAGTCGCTATCCAGATTATCGTAGTAAGTGTTATTGACATCTCCCAATACGAAAATATCGCTACCACCTCCACCCGTCAAGGTGTCAATTTCCTCAATTCCGGGGTTAATAGCATTGATGTCAACTCCGGTGAGAATATCGTTACCACTTTCGCCTGTAAGTACATCGTTACCAAG
>RDXH01000289.1 GCA_004292745.1 Oscillatoriales cyanobacterium
GGGCCGATTTTTGGCGATCGGTAAAAATGCCGATCGGGGTATAACCCGATCCGTCGATGCCGACATCAGAATTGCCTGTGTGTACTCGCTGAACTACCATTTTATTTTGGGTCAGGGTACCGGTTTTGTCTGAACAAATAGTAGTCACTGAACCCAAGGTTTCTACGGCTGGTAGTTTGCGAATCAGGGCCTGCCGCTTCACCATCCGCTTGGTTCCCAGGGCTAAAGTGACTGTGACAACTGCTGCGAGTCCTTCGGGGACAACGGCTACAGCCATACTCAGAGATACTTCTAAGAGTTCTTCAAATTTGCTGGTATCGAAGCTGATGCTGCCATTTTGGAAGCTTATCATGCCACCGATGACGACGATCAGGACTAAAATCATCGCACCGGAGACTAGAACATTCGCCAACTGGCTCATCCGCTGTTGCAGGGGAGTTGGTTCGGTTTCTACGGAGGCAAGCATGGTGGCGATTTTGCCTAGTTCAGTTTGCATTCCGGTGTTGGTGACGATCGCCTTGGCGCGTCCTTGTACAACTTCGGTGCCTTGAAAAATTAAGTTGAGGCGATCGCCCAAGGAAGCATTTTCTGCAAGTTCCAGATCCGCTTCTTTGGTTACTGCTAAGGCTTCTCCTGTTAATGCAGATTCTCTGACTTGCAGGGCCGTCTCGCACTACTCTGACTAGGGGGGATGAAAGGTTTTTGAGGGCTGCGAGGGCTTTTTCGGCTCTGCTTTCTTGGAGATAGCCGAGAATGCCGTTGAGGATGACGATCGCAAAAATGGCGATCGCATCTTTGGGAAAATTGTTGGATTTGATATCCAAAAAACCGGAAATTATGGCTACACCCATCAGCATCAACAACATGATGTTGGTGAATTGATCGACGAAAATCGACCAAGGGCTGCGGCCTGCTGTTTCTTCTAGTTCGTTGTGGCCGTATTGCTGTAGTCGTTCTGATACCTGTTGAGCCCTTAAGCCAGTGTCTTTGTTGCTGCTGAGCTGTTTCAGGGTTGTGTCGATTGCTACGGTGTGCCAAGAAGACGGAGGATTTGAAGACATAAATTACTATCGAGCATGGGGCATAAAGGTGGCTGTGACCCGACAGCTACAGCCAGTGGATGCGGCGATCGGGCATGGGGAAGAGTTAAGAGGAAGGAGGAAGCTAGAAGCCTCTCTCTGGCTGTAGCTGTATACCTACCGCTGATTGCACTAATCCACCTTACCAAACTTACCAAAAATCAGGAATTTCCGTGGGTCAACCAACTTTATTCCAAGATGGGGGATAGGGAGATGAGGAGAGGGATTCAAGGCTGGGCCACAAGTTGGTAACGATGCAATTTAAATGACGAACAGCTTAGCGTGATTAATTAATGATATTTTGTCACCAAAAAACTGGGTCTGAAGCCTCGTTACTTCGACTACGCTCAGCACATCGCCTTTTAGGACGGCTTTAATTCTCTTCAATATTATCGATTATATCAATAATACATGGTATGATCGAGCAATTCAAATAGCAAAAAATAATGAAAGCAAGGTATCAGTACAGGATATATCCAACCGACCAACAACGACAGAGCTTAGCTCAATTGTTTGGCTGTGTTCGAGTAGCCTGGAACGATGCTCTTGCACTTTGCAAGCAATCAGAGAGAAAGCCTAAATCAGCAGAACTCCAGAAAATAGTAATTACTCAAGCCAAGCAATCCGAAGAAAGAGCTTGGTTAAGTGAAGTGTCTGTAGTTCCTTTGCAACAATCTGTAGCCGATCTAGAGACAGCTTTTAAGAACTTTTTCGACTCCTGTAAAGGCAAGCGAAAAGGACGTAAAGCTGGGTATCCCAAGTTCAAGAAGAGGACTAACAATCAATCTGCCAGATTTACTCTTCGCGGTTTTTCCATGAAAGAGGACGGTGGTGTCTATTTAGCCAAGATTGGAATTGTTAATCCAATATCGCCCGTGAAGTCTTCCGTCTGAACCTAGCTCTGTTACGGTAATCAAGGACTGTGCAAACCGCTATTTTCTGAGTTTTGTTGTAGAGGTTGAACCAATTCAATCCGAAGCCAAAAGTCCAAGTATCGGGATTGATTTGGGAATTAAAACTTTTGCAGTAATGAGCAAGGGTGAAAAAGCCGAAAGCCCTAGCTATAAAAAGTTATACCGAAAAGTTCGTAAGCTACAACGCAAATTAGCTCGTCAACCAAAAGACTCCAAAAGAAGAAATGTAACTCGAATCAAGATCGCCAAGCTGCATAATCGAATTGCCGATACTCGCTCATATTTCCTCCACAAACTGTCAACTAAAATAGTCAACGAAAACCAAGTGATTGTTTGGGAAGATTTGAATGTATCCGGGATGGTGAATAACCGGAAACTTTCGAGGGCGATTAGCCAACAAGGATGGAGAGAATTTAGAACTCTTTGTGAAGCTAAATCTGAGAAATTTGGCAGAGAATTTAAGGTAATTAGTCGATCAAACCAAGGCTCGGTTTTGGGAAGTGGGCGATGGTCCCCTCTATCAGCCCGGTCATGAGCCCATCTATGGGGGGATTAGTTGGATGAAAACTGATTGGCCCACTTCCCTGCGACAGGCGTTCCAAGCGGAGAAAAATGGTTCGCCGCTGACAGCAGAAAAAATCCGAGAACTCTATGCCCAAGCAGACCAGCCCACGCGCGATCGTCAATGGTCTACTTTGATTTCCCAAATTTGGTATCCCTCTAGTGGCTTCCATGGCCAACGGGGAGTCCTGACTGCTGCTTACAATCGCGGCCGAGAAGCGCGGGTGTTTGGTGCACTGTCGCGGGAAGACCGGATATCCTTAGCGCTTAAGGGCGGTGAAAAACTGCATCCGGGCTATAGCAACCATGTGATGCAGGAAACAGCGCTTACTGTTTCTTGGCAGGGTATTGTAAAACTTCATTAAGCTTATAAGCAGTAGTAAGCAAAGATGGTAATATATAGTCAGGAGGTCAAAATGAAACTACCTGACTACGCCAAAGCA